>NZ_JBSHNS010000553.1:0-13912 GCF_053601635.1 Pontimicrobium sp. MEBiC01747 | reverse complement strand
ATATAAAGCCTTTCAAATTATTGAAAGGCTTTTTTTGTTATACACAATTAAGCTATTTTTGAAAAGACAAACAAGTATTTTAAATTAGGATGAAATTCCTAGTTTTAATATCTAACTTTTATGCATATAATGAACTATATTCTTTTTGATGGCCCATCACGTAATCAACTATTACCTTTTACATATACACGACCAGTAGCAGATATTAGAGTTGGAATATTGACTATTAGAGAAAAATGGGAACATTACCTTGAAGCAACAACAACTACCATAACAGAGGAGTATTTATCTGATAAATACCCAATGGTAGAACTGGAAACAAACATAATGATTAATGCATCGTATTGTCCAAATCCAGAATTGGTTGCTTTAATAAAAGATTTAAAAGAAAATCAAGCTATTTTTAAAGGAGAAGATGTTATCGCATTTTTTACTTTAGAATCTCAAGAAGATATAGATTTAAATGCATTTGAGGCTATAGAGTTTAATGAAGATATATTACAAATAGAACACACTTGGGATATTTTTTCTAAAAATGCAGAGGCTATTGCTCAAGACTTTACTTTACTAACAAAAGGGCGTCAATCTCAACCCATACCTAGTTCTAATAATATTATTGCTGCAGAAAATATATTTATTGAAGAAGGTGCCACATTAGAATTTACGACACTAAATGCAAGTTCTGGACCTATATATATAGGGAAAGATTCTGAAATAATGGAAGGTACTTTAGTACGAGGACCTTTAGCATTATGTAATAATGCAGTGCTAAAACTGGCAACAAAAATTTATGGAGCCACTACAGTAGGGCCCTATAGTAAAGTAGGAGGGGAGGTTAATAATTCGGTTCTATTTGGATATTCTAATAAGGGGCACGATGGCTTTTTAGGGAATTCTGTATTAGGAGAATGGTGTAACTTAGGTGCAGATACTAATAATTCTAATTTAAAGAATAACTATGCAGAAGTAAGGCTTTGGGATTACGATACAGAAAGTTTTGCAAGAACAGGATTGCAATTTTGTGGGTTAATGATGGGAGACCATAGTAAATGTGGTATTAATACTATGTTTAACACAGGAACAGTAATCGGAGTAAATGCTAACATTTTTGGTAGTGGTTTTCCACGTAATTTTGTGCCTAGTTATAGTTGGGGAGGAAGTTCGGGGTTTACAACATATAATACTAAAAAAGCTTTTGAAGTAGCAAAAGTTGTAATGTCTAGACGAAATCTAGAATTTACCGAACAAGATGAAAAAATATTATTAACTATTTTTGAAGACACTAAAAAATACAGAAGAGAATAATTTAGTGTCTACTAGTAAGTATTAAGGGGTATACTAGCCTACATAATTAATGAAAACAGCTCTGTAATTTTTCTAATAAGTATAGTACCTTATTATCTAATGGCTATAGATACCGCCTATTTGTTTTGTTGTTGATTTATAGTCGTTTGTCTATAAAACAGAATATAGAATCAATATGTAATAAAAAAAATATATATTGCTTAAGTATTCCCCTACAGTCTACTTATGAGCATGCTATTTAAAAATTTTTGGTGTTTTTCTGTATTATACATAGTTCTATTAATAATAGATAGTTATATAAAAGTTAATATGGAAGCTTTTCCTTATCGTTATATAACTAAAACACTGCTTATTTTTTCTTTGATAGTCTTTTTTATAGTTAATGAAAAAAAAGAAAAGTTAACCAAAGTATCTATTGTAATATTAGCATTATTAAGTTTTACAATTGGAGATGTTTTTCTAATAAATTCAGAATCGAGCGTAATGTTTGTTATAGGGTCTGTATTTTTTGCATTAGGTAAAATTTTGTATGCCATTAGGTTCTCTAATAAAGAAGACTTTAATATTTTAAAATTAATACCATTTCTGTTGTTTTGTTTTGTGTATATGTGCAGCCTAATGATGCTAGTATATAATAACCTAGGAGACTATTTTATATTTTTACTCATGTACTTATTTATAGTCATGATTTTAGCCCAATTTGCTTATTTAAGAAAAAATGAAGTTAATAAAATAAGCTATTGGTTAGTATTAGTAGGTGTTATTCTCTCCATGTTTTCTGATAGTTTAACCATACTTAAACAATTTTATGATAATAGCATAGCCTATAACCATATTACAATTATGCTGTTTTATGGTATGTCTCAGTATTTTATTGTTCTTGGAATTGTTAAAGAAAGGAAGAAGTTAAATACAGTCTAGAAGTAAAACATGAAGGCATTATTTAAAAATAAAGTTTGTTTTGTAGTTCTTTTTATGGCGATAATAATTGTAGACCTAATAATAAAAGATACATTAAAAACAATACCATACCGTTACCTGTCGAAATCTCTAATAATGATTTCTCTTATTATTTTTTATTTTTTACATCAAAAAGAACAGCAGAAAAAACATTTGTACTACATGTATATAGCTATGTTCTGTTTTTTTATAGGAGATATGTTTCTTATTAATTATGAGGAGGTTATGTTTTATATATTAGGTGTTTTTCTGTTTATAGTAGGAAAGTTATTTTATGTTTTTAGATTTTCTAATCAAAAAGACTTTAAACTAGTCGATTTATTCCCCTTTTTCGCTCTATGTTTTATACATATGCTCTTAATAATGAATTTAGTAATAGGAAACTTAGGGAGTTTTTTAATACCAGTATTTATTTACCTATTTATTTCTCTAATACTAATGTTATTTGCATTTTTAAGAAAAAATGAAGTAAACAGAGTTAGCTATACCTTAGTGTTACTTGGGGTTTTACTATCTGTAATTAACGACAGTGTAACTGTTTTACAATCGTTTTATAACCCAGAGATTATACCACATTATGATGTTTTTGTAATGATACTTTATGGAGTATCTCAATACTTAATTATTTCAGGAATTCTTAAAGAGTCAGACACTAAAACGATGACTTCTGTTTCTTAACACGTTTTAAATTTAATAGGTTAATAGGGTTAATGCCTAGGCCAGAAATTGGTTTTTGAGTAAACCTTACAACTTCATCATAATATAGGGGAACTATTGGGGTTTCTTGCATTACCAAACTATCCATTTTAGTATAAAGTGCTTCTCTTTTTGTTATATTAGTTTCGGTAAAAGATTGCGTATACCATGTATCGAATACACTATTTTTAAAATGAGTATAATTAGGGCCATTTGGTGCAAAATTATTACTGTAATATAATGAAAGGTAATTTTGTGCATCTGGATAATCTGCAACCCAACTAGCTCTAAACATATCTAGCTTACCATTAGCTTTAGAGGATTTTAAGGTAGAGGCGGGTATAACATCTACTGCAACTAATAAGCCAGTTTTTTGAAGTTCGCGTTGAATGTATTCACAAAAATTTAAATAATTACTAGTTGTAGTTATTGTAATTTTGGGTGTTTTGTTTCCTGTTTCTTTTATATATTGAGCTATTAAAGCTTTAGCTTTTTCTGGGTTGTAAGTAAAACCAATAGATGCGTTATACCCAGGAAGCCCCTTAGGAATAAAACCACCATTTGCAGGAATGCCAATACCATTTCTTAAAAAAGTCATCATTTTTTGCCTGTCAAAACCATAATTTACAGCTTGACGTAATAATTTGGATTGCATTTCAGACGATTCAGATTCCATAAAAAAGGCTAAATATTCTGTGTTTAAATAAGGACCTCTTAACATGTCTATACGGTTAGAGTATTTGTCTCTTAACGTTCCTTTTGCTGTTAAAATATCATCTTGATAAGAAGCATCCAAAGAATTTAAAAAATCTAGATTACCCTGAATAAACTGTAAAAATTCACTTTGTTTATCGGGTAAAAAAGTAATAGCAACAGCTTCAAGATATGGAAGTTGTTTTCCGTTGCTATCAGTTTCAAAATAATAATTATTTTTTCTAAAAACTAATTTTATATTTTCTTCCCAGCGCTTAAATTTAAAAGGCCCAGTACCAATAGGGTTAGCCCTAAAATCTCTTCCGTAATGTTCAACAATTTCTTTAGGAACTACAGAGCAGTATTTCATGGTTAGTAGCCCTAAAAATGCAGGAAAGCCTTGTTTTAATTTAATATTAAAAATGGTGTCATTAATAGCCGAAAAAGACTCTACTTTATTCATTACCCAACGGCCAGAAGAAGCAACTTTATTATCTATTAACCTATTCAAACTATATTCAAAATCTGAAGCCTTAACCGTTCTAGTAGAATCTTTTCCAAAAAGCGAATGTTTATGGAAATAAACATCATCACGTAGTGTAAAGGTGTAATTTAAAGCATCTTCAGAAATAGACCAATCTTTTGCAATACAAGGCTGTACATTTAAATTGTTATCCATTTGTACCAAACCATTAAAAAGCTGATTCACTGCCCAAATATCTGCATTATCTTTAGCGAAAGCGGGATCCAATGATCCAATGTTTTTATGTTCGTTATATCTAAAAACAAGATGCTCATTATTTGAATTTACAGCTGTATTACAAGAAAAAAGTAATATAATACTACAACTAGCTAATAAATAGTTTGTTATTGGTTTAAAATGCTTAGTTACACGTTTTATCATATTATAATTTAGTTGTAAATTTGCACGCTCTTATTTGTGCATAAGAGAATTAAAGAAAGTAAATATAAAGAGATTTATAGCGTCACGAAAACGACAAAACCATTTATGAGAAAAAAAGTAGCATTTTATACTTTAGGTTGTAAACTTAATTTTTCTGAAACTTCTACTATAGCTAGAAATTTTACAGATGAAGGCTTTGATCGTGTGGATTTCTCTGAAACAGCAGATATTTATGTTATTAATACTTGTTCTGTTACAGAAAATGCAGATAAGCGCTTTAAATCTATTGTAAAACAAGCTCAAAAAGCAAACCCAGAAGCTTTTGTTGCTGCTGTTGGATGTTATGCACAATTAAAACCACAAGAATTAGCAGATGTTAATGGTGTAGATTTAGTACTTGGCGCTACAGAGAAATTTAAAATTACAGACTATATAAACGACCTCTCTAAAAACGATTTTGGAGAAGTACACTCTTGCGAGATAGAAGATGCCGATTTTTATGTGGGTAGTTACTCTATAGGAGATAGAACACGTGCATTTTTAAAAGTGCAAGATGGTTGCGATTATAAATGTACGTATTGTACAATACCATTAGCAAGAGGAATATCTCGTAGTGATGCATTAGAAAATGTGTTGAAAAACGCAAAAGAAATTTCTGAAAAAAATATAAAAGAAATTGTATTAACAGGGGTTAATATAGGAGATTACGGAAAAGGAGAATTTGGAAATAAAAAGCATGAGCATACTTTTTATGAATTAGTAGAAGCTTTAGATACTGTTGAAGGAATAGAGCGTTTACGAATCTCTTCTATAGAACCTAATTTACTTAAAAACGAAACTATAGATTTTGTCTCAAAAAGTAGAACCTTTGTACCTCACTTTCATATACCATTACAAAGTGGAAATAACGAGATGTTAAAATTAATGCGTCGTCGTTACATGAGAGAGCTATATACAGATCGTGTAAACAAAATAAAAGAGGCAATGCCTCACGCTTGTATAGGAGTAGATGTTATTGTTGGTTTTCCTGGCGAAACAGAAGCCCACTTTTTAGATACTTATAACTTTCTTAATACGTTAGATATATCCTATTTACATGTGTTTACTTATTCAGAAAGAGACAATACAGTAGCTGCTACTTTGGATGGTGTGGTACCTAAAAATGTTAGAGCTAAACGAAGTAAAATGTTAAGAGGTTTAAGTGTTAAACTACGTCGTGCATTTTACGAAAAACAATTAGGAAGTAAGCGTACCGTACTTTTTGAAAGTGAAAATAAACAAGGATATATTTATGGTTTTACAGAAAACTATGTAAAAGTTAAATCACCATGGAATCCAGAATTAGTAAATACATTACAAACAGTTGAGCTAACCAAAATAGATGAAGATGGTATTGTTAGATTTAAGTTTATAGATTAAGGCTATAACTATAAAACATAAAAAAACCGAAGCTAATACTTCGGTTTTTTTATGTTTTTATATGTTGTTTTTAGATTCTTACACCCACAGGTAATAAACTTTTATATTGTCTATTACGTCTAATAAACTTAGCTATTTCTGGGCTTGTGGGAACAACACTTAAGTTGCGGTCTTTTACATTTTCGAATACTAATTTAAGAAATTCTGTAGTAAAATTTTCATCAGAAATGTCTTCAGGAATAATTAACTTAGTAAGAAAAATTTTGCGTTCTTGAAGAGAATATTCAATTTTTGCAAAATGATCGTCCATTTTTAATTCGAATTGACGTAAAAAATCGTTGTCAACTAGTTCAGCAGCATCAATCATAATATATTAAATTTAATTTTTAAGTAGGAATTCAAAAATAGTACTACTATTTTTATAGCTTTACTGCGCGAATTTACGAAATTTTTTTCGTTCTGGCGTGTTTTTTACTGTTAAATACTTATGAATCAAGATCTAATACACGTGTATTTAATGCCAGGGATGGCAGCAAACCCTTCTATATTTGATAATATAAGCTTACCTGAGTCTCAATTTAGACTTCATAAATTGCATTGGTTTATTCCAACAGAAAACGAAACGCTAAGTGATTACGCACTGCGCATGACTAAAAACATAAAACACGATAATGTAGTACTAATAGGGGTTTCTTTTGGAGGAATTTTGGTTCAAGAAATGAGTAAGCATATTAAATTGCGTAAACTTATAATAGTATCTAGTGTTAAAACAAAGCACGAACTACCAAAACGAATGAAAGTATTACGAGCTACTAAAGCCTATAAACTATTACCAACACAATTAATGAGTAATATAGACCTATTAGCAAAATTTGCTTTTGGAGAAACCATTACCAAACGCATAGAATTGTATAAAAAATACCTTTCTGTAAACGATAAGCGTTATTTAGATTGGGCAATAGAGCAAGTTATAAATTGGAATCAAGATAAAGTGAATCCTGAGGTAATACATATACATGGCGAAAAAGATAATGTATTTCCATTTATTAATTTAGAAGGCTGTATTTCTATAAAAAATGGAACACATATTATGATTATTAATAAATACAAGTGGTTTAATGAGAATTTACCTCAATTAATTTTAGGTTAAAAAAGAACCAATTTCGCAAAATATTTTTAAATTTACGTAAAACGTATTGAAGATGAAGATTATATATAAAACACTAGCATTAATAGGAAGTGTATGCCTAGCAGGATTATTTATTAATGCCTACCAAAATGCACCAACAGATGAAAACTTTGAAACGAAACGTATTAACGACTATAATGTTTATGCACTACAAGTTCCAGATCATTTAGAATTTGCAGGAGAAGGCGTGCCTTTAGAAAATCCAGATATTTTAGAACGAATGGATAAAGAGTTGTTAGTAAATACCTATTGGCAATCTAACGGCTTATTAATGTTTAAACGTGCAAAAAAGTACTTTCCAATAATAGAGCCTATTTTAGCAAAACATGGTGTCCCTGATGATTTTAAATATCTAGCAGTTATAGAGAGTGGGCTAACAAATGCTAAATCTCCAGCTGGAGCCAGTGGCGTATGGCAAATAATGAAAGCAACTGGTCGTGAAAACGGATTAGAAGTTAATAGAAATGTAGATGAACGCTATCATTTAGAAAAAGCCACAGAAGTAGCTTGTAAATATTTAAAGAAATCAAAAAACAGATTAGGGTCTTGGACATTGGCTGCAGCTGCATATAACGCAGGAAATGCAGGTGTTTCTAGACGATTAAAAGCGCAAGACGTTACAACATATTACGATTTATTGTTAGGTGAAGAAACAGGACGTTATGTGTTTAGAATAATAGCACTAAAAGAAATTTTGTCACACCCAGATAAATACGGATTTAATTTTAGAGATAAAGATTTGTATAAAACAGTTCCAACCTACAAAGTAAGTGTAGATACTGCAGTTACAGACTTTTCTCAGTTTGCTAAAAAATTCGATATTAATTATAAAATATTAAAACTGCACAACCCTTGGTTAAGAGAAAATGTACTTAACAATAAGTCTAGAAAGCAATATTATATTGATATTCCAGAAAAAGGCTATTACTCTAAAGTAGAATAGTGGTGGTGTAATAATATAAAATTAAAAAGGAGCTAATATTAATATTAGCTCCTTTTTAAGTATAAATAATTCTTATTTATCGTCTACCAGCACGACGCTGTTGTCTCATAGAACCACCCTGTCCGTAATGTTGCTTAGGCATTTGAGCGCGTTTCATGTTATTTTTCATTTCTTTAATTTGCTCTTTTAACATGCCCTGCTTATCTAATTTCTGTGCTTCATTAATTAATAAAGTAGCTTCTTGCTTTCTTCTTTTTGAAAAAGCAATACCTGCCAAATTAAGTTTAGCCATAGCTAAATCTTGATCCATAGATAACCCTAAAGTAACGGCCTTTTTAAAATAACGTTCCGCCTCATTCATATCTGTTTGTGAAACTAAAATCCCATTTAAATAATTAAAATATCCTTGCTGTTTTGTAACTAAAGCAGCTTCTGGGTTTTTAATTTTATCTAACCAATTTTTTGCTCCAGCCATGTCTTGCTTACGTAGCTTTAAGAATGCAAGAAGTATAAATTCATTTTTAAAGTATAAGAATATAAATATTAGTGAGAGTAATATTAACATAATTCCATTACCTATACCACCTTCTGTAAACTGCCATACAGCTGTAGCAAGAATTAAACCAGCAATTATTAATTTAAATATTTTGTTATACATATTGTATTTTTAATGAAAATGACGACTTAAAAAGTCTTCAAAAGTTGTTATTTATTATTTTAGATTGCAAAGAAACTAATTTTTGATGAAATATTAAGCTTTATAAAACGTAATTTATACTTCTGTAAGTCCACAGTTTATGCAGTATTCATACAAAATAAAAAATAATAGCAACGATATTAAAATATTTTTAAAATAAGGTTTGCGAAATAAAAAAGTCGTTGTATATTTGCGCTCAGTTTTGGGGTAATACCAAAGACAATACAAAGTATATAATTTTTCAGATTTAAAGATATTATAAAATGAGTAAAAGAACGTTTCAGCCATCAAAAAGAAAGAGAAGAAACAAACACGGTTTCAGAGAAAGAATGGCATCGGTTAATGGTAGAAAAGTATTAGCTCGTAGAAGAGCAAAAGGAAGACATAAAATATCTGTTTCATCTGAAACTAGACATAAAAAATAATGATTAACAATTGTTAACATAAATTGGGCGTTACTTAGGTGTAACGCCTTTTTTTGTATCTTATTATTACTATTTTTGAAACTCTATAAATCAACACAATGCCAAAGAATTCAAAACTAAAATCTATACTAATTATAGGATCTGGGCCAATTATTATTGGTCAAGCCTGCGAGTTTGATTATTCAGGAACACAAGCGTTAAGGTCGCTTAGAGAAGATGGAATTGAAACTATTTTAATCAATTCTAATCCAGCAACAATTATGACAGATCCTTCTATGGCGGATCATGTCTACCTATTACCTTTAAATACAAAGTCTATAATACAAATCCTTAAAGAACATCCACAAATTGATGCTGTTTTACCTACAATGGGAGGGCAAACGGCTTTAAATTTATGTATTGAAGCAGATGAAAAAGGAATTTGGAAAGATTTTGATGTAGAAATTATAGGGGTAAATATCGATGCCATTAACATTACAGAAGATAGAGAGAAGTTTAGAGAGTTAATGTTAGAAATTGGTATTCCAATGGCGCCGCAAGCCACTGCAACATCATATTTAAAAGGTAAAGAGATCGCTCAAGAATTTGGATTTCCTTTAATTATTAGAGCCTCATTTACTTTAGGAGGTGCAGGTGCTTCATTTGTATATAAAGAAGAAGATTTTGACGAGTTATTAACACGTGGGTTGGAAATTTCTCCAATTCATGAAGTCATGATCGATAAAGCATTAATAGGCTGGAAAGAATACGAGTTAGAGCTATTACGTGATGAAAATGATAATGTTGTTATTATCTGTTCTATAGAAAATATGGATCCTATTGGTATTCATACAGGAGATTCTATTACAGTAGCACCAGCAATGACATTAAGTGATACTACATACCAAAAAATGCGTGATATGGCTATACATATGATGCGTAATATTGGTGACTTTGCAGGAGGATGTAATGTACAATTTGCAGTAAGCCCTGATGAAAATGAAGACATTATTGCTATAGAAATTAACCCGCGTGTATCGCGTTCATCTGCATTAGCAAGTAAAGCAACAGGATATCCTATTGCAAAAGTAGCAGCAAAATTAGCTATAGGTTATACTTTAGATGAATTAGAAAACCAAATAACTAAATCTACTTCGGCATTATTTGAGCCAACATTAGATTATGTTATTGTAAAAATACCACGCTGGAACTTCGATAAGTTTGAAGGATCAGACAGAACATTAGGGCTACAAATGAAATCTGTAGGAGAGGTGATGGGAATTGGACGCTCGTTTCAAGAAGCACTTCATAAAGCAACACAGTCATTAGAAATAAAGCGTAATGGTTTAGGAGCAGATGGCAAGGGCTACAAAAATTACGATCAAATAATAGAAAAGTTAACCTATGCAAGTTGGGATCGTGTTTTTGTTATTTACGATGCTATACAAATGGGGATTCCATTAAGTCGTATTCATGAAATCACTAAAATAGACATGTGGTTTTTAAAGCAATATGAAGAATTATACCTATTAGAAAAAGAAATCTCAACGTTTAAAGTAGATACCATCCAAAGAGATTTACTTCTAGAAGCGAAACAAAAAGGATACGGAGACAGACAAATAGCACACATGTTAGGCTGTTTAGAAAGTCAAGTTTATGCTAAACGAGAAGAGTTAAATGTAAATCGTGTATACAAATTAGTAGATACATGTGCTGCAGAATTTGAAGCTAAAACACCATATTATTATTCAACATTCGAGAATGAAGTTGAAACAGCAGATGGAAAACGTTTTGCAGATAATGAGAGTAAGGTTTCTGATAAGAAAAAAGTAATTGTTTTAGGTTCTGGACCTAATAGAATAGGACAAGGAATTGAATTCGACTATTGTTGTGTACATGGCGTTTTAGCTGCTGCAGAATGTGGTTACGAAACCATTATGATTAACTGTAACCCTGAAACCGTTTCTACCGATTTTGATACCGCAGATAAGTTATACTTCGAGCCTGTATTTTGGGAGCATATATACGATATTATTAAGCACGAAAAACCAGAAGGCGTTATTGTGCAATTAGGAGGACAAACCGCTTTAAAATTAGCCGAAAAACTAGAACGCTACGGCATTAAAATTCTTGGATCTAGCTTTAAATCTTTAGATTTAGCTGAAGATAGAGGAAGTTTCTCTAACATATTAAAAGAAAACAATATACCTTATCCAGAATTTGATATTGCTGAAACAGCAGAAGAAGCATTAAAAGTAGCCGATAGATTAGACTTCCCTATACTTGTACGACCATCGTATGTATTAGGAGGACAAGGAATGAAAATTGTAATTAATAAAAAAGAACTAGAAGAACACGTTGTAGATTTATTAAGAAGCATTCCAGGAAATAAATTACTATTAGACCATTATTTAGATGGAGCAATAGAAGCAGAAGCAGATGCAATATGCGATGGCGAAAATGTATACATTATTGGTATTATGGAGCATATAGAACCTTGTGGAATACACTCAGGTGATAGTAATGCTACGTTACCACCTTTTAACTTAGGGAATCTGGTAATGCAACAAATAAAAGATCATACCAAAAAAATTGCCTTAGCGTTAAATACTGTTGGATTAATAAATATTCAATTCGCTATAAAAGACGATACTGTTTATATTATAGAAGCTAACCCAAGGGCCTCTAGAACAGTACCATTTATAGCAAAAGCTTACGGAGAGCCTTATGTAAACTATGCAACAAAAGTTATGTTAGGCGAAAAGAAAGTTACAGATTTCGATTTTAAACCAGAATTAAACGGCTATGCCATAAAACAACCAGTATTCTCTTTTAATAAATTTCATAATGTAAATAAACAACTAGGACCAGAAATGAAAAGTACAGGAGAGAGTATTCTATTTATAGACGATTTAAAAGACGACGAATTCTATAATCTTTACTCAAGACGTAAAATGTATTTAAGTAAATAAAAAATATAATCAACTTATATATTTATAACGCAATGCTAATGCTCGAAAAGAGTATTAGCATTGCGTTCTTTTTTTCCTATATAAATTGTAGGGTTTTTTGAGAATGTATTGTTATATATATAACAATGGAATGTTAAAGAAAATTTTATGTGCAAAAAAAATGCTAACTTTACATATAACGTATATAAATCCCTATACTATTGAAAAAAACTACAATTGCTAATTCTATAAAAAAACAAACATTACTATGTGCTATAGTAATGCTATCTTGTGTGTCTTTATTTGCTCAAAAAAATATTTTTGATGTTAGCAGATCTGGCACTATCGAAGAGATTCAAGCACTTTATAAAGAAACCCCAGATATTATTAATACAGCTAACGAAAATGGCTATTCACCACTTGTTTTAGCATGTTATAATGGTAATGATGCCATTGTTACATTTTTAGCGGATAAAGTGGATAATATTAACGGTGCTACTAATTATGGTTCTCCATTAATGGCAGCAACCGTAAAAGGCTATATTAAAATTGTAAATATATTATTAAAACATAAAGCCGACCCAAATATAACCGATGCTAAAGGCATAACAGCAGGACATTATGCTGTAATGTTTAGAAAATATAGTATCATTGAAATGCTTGTGGAGGCCAATGCAGATTTTAACTTAAAAGATGATAATGGTAAATCAGCATTAGATTATGCTAAAAATTATAACGACGAAAAAATAAATAAATTGTTAAATATAAAATTATAGACTATGAGAAAAATTACTTTTTTATTACTTTTTTTAACAGCTAACATTATGTTAGCGCAAACTTGGACTACAGGACAAGTTACTCTAGATGCTGGAGATAATTATTCTGTACAGTTTGATATTAATGTAGGAACTAATACGGTTACTATGACAATGATTGGAAACCAAAATGTATGGTTAGCTGTTGGTCCTGGAATAGCAACTAATAGCCCTAGTGGTGGGATGGGAGCTCTTGATGATGATGCTATTGTATTTAATAGTGCTGGTTTGCAAGACAGGAATATGCCATCTGGTACAGGAACGCCTCCTTTAGATAATGCAGGTTCTCCAATTGATGAATGGACATTAGTAAGTAATGACCTTAATACTCCATCTGCAGGAATTAGAACTGTAGTCGCTACAAGAGCTATAGATACAGGAGATTCAGAAGATTTTGTATTCCCAACATCTGCACAGGCGTTACCAATACTATGGGCTCATGGAAATGGTACTACAACATTTGGTTATCACGGATTTTCAAACAAAGGAGGGGTTACTGCTAACATTACATTAAGTACTCCAGAATTTGAATCTGAAATTAGAGAATTCTCTATTTACCCTAATCCAAGTTCATCTACAATGAATATTGGTCTTCCTGCTTTAGTAGAAGGATTAAAAGTTGAAGTATACGATATATTAGGAAAAAAAGTGTACTCAGATAATATAAGTACACTATCTACAAGTGTAGATGTTTCACAATGGAACAGCGGCATGTTTTTAGTTAAGTTATCTTCTGTAGAAGATAATGTTTCTTTAACAAAGCGTTTCGTTAAGATGTAATGTAACTAGAAGCAAAGATTTAAAAGAAAAATTTAAAAGCCTTCAATATATTTGAAGGCTTTTTTTAGTATTATACTTAGAAAATAATGATGGATTATGCTGGTATAAAAAAAGCCTCAATGAAGAGGCTTTAATATTAAATATATTCATCTAAAC
>NZ_JBSHNS010000552.1:0-558 GCF_053601635.1 Pontimicrobium sp. MEBiC01747 | reverse complement strand
ATTATCGGAAACGGTAATGGTTTGTGTTTGTTCTGGCGCAGTGTTACCACAGCTATCTGTTAATGTCCATGTTCTGGTAATAATGAATGATCCTTCGCAAGTTCCAGCGACTACAGTGTCTGTGTAGGTAGCGTTTAGCGTTGTAGAACAGTTATCTGCTTCGTCTGTAACATCTCCTGTAATGTTTACTCCAGCATCGTAGTTACATGATGCATCTGTAAATATTTCAATATCTGCAGGTGCAGTAAATGTTGGTGCAATATTATCGGAAACGGTAATGGTTTGCGTTTGTTCTGGCGCAGTATTACCACAGCTATCTGTTAATATCCATGTTCTGGTAATAATAAACGATCCTTCGCAAGTTCCAGCGACTACAGTGTCTGTGTAGGTCGCGTCTAGTGTTGCAGAACAGTTGTCATTTTCATCAGTAACATCTCCTGTAATGTTTACTCCAGCATCGTAGTTACATGATGCATCTGTAAATATCTCAATATCTGCCGGTGCAGTAAATGTTGGTGCAATATTATCGGACACCGTGATGGTTTGTGTTTGTTCTGG
>NZ_JBSHNS010000551.1:0-5922 GCF_053601635.1 Pontimicrobium sp. MEBiC01747 | reverse complement strand
AAAACATAACTCTTTAATTATAATTAAATTACATTTTTTTAAAGGCAGCAGGAGTTACTTTATTAACATTTTTAAAGGCTGTATAAAAAGCAGATATAGAGTTAAAACCACTGTCGTAAGCTATAGCTTCTACTGTATAGTTATGAGACGATTTTAAAAGTTGCTCTGCTTCTTTAACTCTATATTCATTAATAAATTGAGAAAAGTTTTTATCTAAAACCTCATTTAAATATTGAGAAAAAACATGAGGCGAAACATTTAATTTAAATGCTAAATCTGGCATTTTTAAATTAGGGTTTTTATAAACTTTATCATCACTTAATAAATGCTCTAGTTTATCTTCTATAGCTTTAATAATTTTACCATCTATAGTTTGTTTTGTACTTTTTTTAATCTCAACGACTTCTTTTTTCTTTTTCGAAATTTTAAATAATAGTAAGCCAGAAATATAAAATACAAATGAAAATGATACTGCTCCAACAATATAAGATGTATAACGAGACGTTTTATAGGCCAACCAAATAATTGAAACGCCAACAAATACGCTTAGCAACCAAACATTACTAATATTATCTTGTGTTTTAAACTTTGTATTCAGCCCCTTAAAAACAGGCATTAAGTTAAAAGCAGCAACAATAATGTAAACAAACCATTGCCAATAAATTAGGTTTATTAAATTGCCCCATAGCTTTCTATGTTCCCAATAAGGATATTGTATTGCTATTATTATTACAATAAGTAATGGAATTACATGCAGTACATCATATTTTTTTACAGTTCTATTATTTATAATCGCACTTCTTACAAATAAATATAGTAGTGGGCCAATTAACACACAAGCCATTATACCTATATGAATATAAATATTAGACAAATCCTTATTAAAATAGAAGAAAACAGATTTACCAATTCTTATACTTATAACTAGCAATAATAAACCTAAAAAAATATTATATACTTTTTTAGTCTTAGAAAGGAATATAAAATAGATTGAAAGCAAAACGCCATTAAACGCACCTAGTAAGCTAAAGAAAAAAAGAAGTTGTTTATTTGTCTCCAAACCTGAATAATTAGATTTAATAAGCTAATTTAAAAATTTGAAGCATTATATTATCTACAATTTTAATATTGTTAAATATGTTAATGATTTGTAAAATTTACTTTTTAAATTATTTTTTTAAAATTTGTTTAACTATTTTAGCTAAATAATGAACAATATTAAAACAAAATTCAGCATTAAAGATTTAGAGAATCTTTCTGGGATTAAGGCTCATACTATAAGAATATGGGAGAAGCGCTACAATCTTTTTCAACCTAATAGAACGGAAACTAATATTAGATATTATAGTTTATCTAGCTTACAAAAGCTTTTAAATATTACTTTTCTTAATAGAAATGGTTTCAAGGTTTCAAAAATAGCACAATTAAGACCAGATGAAATTCCAGATTTGGTAAAACAAATTGCAAAAGAAAATGATCCAGAAAATCACTACGTTGATTTATTTAAAATTGCAATGCTAAATTTTGATCAAACGTTATTCTATAATACATTTAAAGAATTAGCCAAAGATCAAAATTTAACAGACATATTTCATAATGTTTTTGTACCACTTTTAAACCAAATAGGTTTGTTATGGCAAACAGATACTATAACACCTGCTCATGAACATTTTATTTTCGAACTCATTAAACAGAAAGTTTTAATTTATACAGATAGAGCTATTGACAATAGTAATAAAAGTGAAAACACTAAAACATTTGTACTCTTCTTGCCAGATAACGAAATTCATGAATTGGGGCTATTATATATAAACTACGAGTTAACATTAAGAGGCTACAAAAGTATTTACCTAGGGCAAAGTGTACCTATAGATAGCTTAGAATACCTTACAGAACTTTACGATGAGATTGTATTTATTTCTTCCTTTACAATTAAACCAGAAAAAGAAATTATAAATAAGTACTTAAACGAACTCTCTAC
This sequence comes from Pontimicrobium sp. MEBiC01747, assembly GCF_053601635.1. Lineage (NCBI taxonomy): Bacteria > Pseudomonadati > Bacteroidota > Flavobacteriia > Flavobacteriales > Flavobacteriaceae > Pontimicrobium > Pontimicrobium sp. MEBiC01747. Next base: position 3,941 of record NZ_JBSHNS010000551.1, on the reverse strand, counting down.
AAAAATTTTAAAACAAGCCAATAACCTGTTACTAATATCTGGCAGACAGACACAACATATAGATTTACATACATTAAATAATAAAATATCTGTATTCAACTCAACAAAAGAAATACTAGAAAGTTTAAATAACTATAAACAACAAGTTGGTTAGGCATAAATTATGAATAAAACTATTGCAATTATAGGTTCGGGGTTTTCGGCATTAGCTGCTTCTTGTTATTTGGCTAAGTACGGATATAAAGTTACCATTTTTGAAAAAAATGAAACTATTGGAGGTAGAGCTAGACAATTAAAAAAAGAAGGATTTACCTTCGATATTGGCCCAACTTGGTATTGGATGCCAGATGTTTTTGAACGTTTTTTTGCTGATTTTAATAAAACACCAAATGACTATTATACTCTAGAAAAGCTAAATCCAGCTTACAGTGTTTACTTTGGAAAAAACGATTATATAACTATTGAAGATACTCTAGAAAAAATTTATGCTGCATTTGAAGCAGAAGAACAAGGAAGCTCTAAAAAGCTAAAAAAGTTTATAGATAATGCACAAGACAATTATAATGTAGCTATAAAAGATTTAGTATACAGACCTGGAGTTTCTCCTTTAGAATTAGTAACCCCAGTTACTATAAAAAAAATAGGGCAATTTTTTAGTACTATTAAAAAAGATGTAAGAAAAGAATTTAAAAATAATAGGTTAGCCCAAATTTTAGAATTTCCAGTATTATTTTTAGGAGCTAAACCTAGCAATACTCCATCCTTTTATAGTTTTATGAACTATGCCGATTTTGGTATAGGCACCTTTCACCCCAAAAAAGGAATGTATCAAGTTATTCTAGCTATGGAAGCACTTGCTAAATCATTAGGAGTTGTCATTAAAACCAATTCTCCAGTAGAAAAAATAAATATAGACTCTAATGGAAAAGCTACTGGTATTAAAGTTAACCATAACGTTCTTAATTTCGATACTATTTTAAGTGGCGCAGACTACCACCATACCGAAACCTTAATTGATAAAAAATACAGACAATATTCAGAATCGTATTGGTCTAAAAAAGTATTTGCCCCATCCTCTCTTCTATTTTATGTAGGGTTTGATAAAAAATTAAAAAATGTAAACCATCATACGCTGTTTTTTGATGTAGATTTCGATAGCCACGCAAAAGACATTTACGATACTCCAAAATGGCCTGATAATCCATTATTTTATGCAAGTTTTCCTAGTATAACAGATAAAAGTTCTGCGCCAGAAGGAAAAGAAGCAGGAATTTTTTTAATTCCATTAGCTCCAGGAATAGAAGACAATGAGGCATTAAGAGCTTGTTATTTTGAAAAAATAATAGCTCGATTTGAAAAGTTAACGTCTCAAGATGTTAGAAAATCCATTATCTTTAAAGAGTCTTTTTGTATTAACGATTTTATAAAAGATTATAACTCGTACAAAGGAAACGCCTATGGCATGGCTAATACGTTATTACAAACAGCATTTTTAAGGCCTAAATTAAAAAGTGGAAAAGTGAAAGATTTATATTTCACTGGACAATTAACCGTTCCTGGACCTGGAGTACCTCCTTCATTAATATCAGGAAAAATAGTAGCAGAATTAATAAAAAACCAAAACGAAAACTAATGAAGACTTTATTTGATTCCGTATCCTACAATTGTAGTAAAATAGTAACTCAGTCCTACAGTACCTCTTTTTCTATGGCTACAAAAATGTTGTCTAATTGTATACGTCAAGACATTTATAATATTTATGGTTTTGTTCGTTTTGCAGATGAAATTGTAGATAGTTTTCATGATTACAACAAAGAAGACTTATTTAAAAATTTCGAGTTAGATCTAGAAAAAGCGTTAAAAGATAAAATTAGCCTTAATCCTATTTTAAATGCTTTTCAGCATACCTATCATAAACATAATATAGAAAAACACATGGTAGATTCATTTATGAAAAGTATGCGTTTAGATTTACACAAAAGCACTTATTTAACCGAAAAAGAGTATAAAGATTATATATATGGCTCGGCAGATGTAGTAGGGCTTATGTGTTTAAAGGTTTTTGTAAAAGGTGACAACGATAAATACAATGCTTTAAAATCTACAGCAATGTCTTTAGGTTCTGCATTTCAAAAAGTAAACTTTTTAAGAGATTTAAAAGCAGATTACGATGAATTAGAGCGTACCTATTTTCCAAATACCGATTTAAATAACTTAACAGAATCCTCTAAGCAAGATATTATAAACGATATAGAAAAAGATTTTGCGGAAGGCTTAAAAGGTATTAAGCTATTACCTATAGAGGCAAAGTTTGGTGTATTTATGGCTTATAGATATTACAAACAGTTACTTAAAAAACTAAAACGCACACCAGCCTTAGAAATAAAAAATGCTCGAATACGAGTTCCTAACTACAAAAAAGTAGAGCTTTTAACGAGAGGTTATGTAAAATATCAACTTAATTTAATGTAATGCAAACAGTATACTGGATTTTATTTTTTTTAGGCACATTCTTTATCATGGAATTTAATGCATGGTTTACTCATAAATACATTATGCATGGTTTTTTATGGTCGCTGCACAAAGACCACCACCATAAAGATCATGATAGTTGGTTTGAGCGTAACGATACTTTTTTTATTTTTTACGCAATAGTGAGCATGGTTTGTTTTTATTTATGGAACTACGAAGGTATATGGTATTGCTTACCCATTGGTTTAGGCATTATGGCATACGGAGCAGCGTACTTTATTGTACATGACATTTTTATTCATCAGCGTTTTAAGTTTTTGCGTAATGCTAACAATAGATACGCTAAAGGTTTAAGACGCGCTCACAAAATGCATCACAAGCATTTAGGGAAAAATGACGGGGAGTGTTTTGGGATGCTTTTTGTTCCTTTTAAGTATTTTAAACGTTAAAATAACTTCTTTATAAATAATGGATAATAGAAGCATGCTTTTCGATTACATTATAATTGGTAATGGTTTAGCTGGACTTCAATTAGCATTAGCACTTACCGAAGATCTATATTTTAAAGACAAACAGATCGCTTTAATAGATAAAAACGATAAAACAACTAATGACAAAACATGGTGTTATTGGGAGAAAGGTAATGGTAAATGGGACAAATTAGTACATAACTCTTGGGGTAACGCCGATGTTTACACCACAAAAAATAAACATCAACTAAAGCTAGCACCTTATCGTTATAAAATGATACGCTCTATAGATTTTTATAACGATGTAAAGACCAAACTTAAAAAAAAAGATAATATCCATTTTATAATAGATAATGTACTTTTAACAAAAGAAGAATCGAGCTTTATAACAGTTACCACCTCTTCTAATACTTATAAAGCAAACCACGTTTTCGATAGCAGAATAGAGCATTCCTTTTTTTCAGAAAAAAAAGAGTACATAAATATTATACAACATTTTAAAGGTTGGGTTATAGAGACTCCTACTAGTACATTTAATAGCCTTAATACTTTTACTATGATGGATTATAGACTAAAAGATGGAGAACAAACCACCTTTATGTATGTACTTCCTTTCTCTAAAAATAAAGCTTTAGTAGAGTTCACTTACTTTACTTCAAATATCGTAGAAGATGAGATTTATAACACTTTTTTAAAACGCTATATTTCTAATATTCTGAAAGTTAACAGTTATAACATTTTAGAAATTGAAAAAGGAAGTATTCCTATGACAAATTTCCCTTTTAATAAATACTCGACAAATAAATTAACTAAAATTGGTACTGGAGGTGGTTGGGTAAAAGGCTCTACAGGTTATTCGTTTAAACATACCGAAAAAAAAGTGTCTCAAATTATAAAAAATTTAAAACAAGATAAATCCACTACATTTGGACTTTTTAATAGACGATTTAAATTTTACGACAAAGTATTTTTAAAAGTATTATTAGATGAGAATAAAAA
>NZ_JBSHNS010000550.1:0-19887 GCF_053601635.1 Pontimicrobium sp. MEBiC01747 | reverse complement strand
TCACTAAACCGAATGAATTTCTATTCTGGCGCTAATGTAATAAAAATTGTAATAGAATTATAGACTATATTTGTAAAAATTTTTTTAAATGAAAGAAACAGAATTTCTATCCAGAAATTATTCATACAATAAAAAAGAAGGGCATGTGTCATGGTCATCGCCCAGTAACATTGCTCTAGTAAAGTATTGGGGTAAAAAAACACATCAAATTCCAGAAAACCAGTCCATAAGTTTTACGTTAGATGCATGTAAAACAGAAACAACACTACGTTTTGCAAAAAAAGAGGTTGAAGATGGTAAGTTCACTTTTGATGTTTTTTTTGAAAATAAAAAGAATACAGATTTTAAGCCTAAAATAGAAACCTTCTTTAAGAGAATAGAAAACTATTTACCGTTTTTAAAAGCGTACCATTTTACCATAGAAACCTCTAATACATTCCCTCATAGTTCAGGCATAGCATCATCTGCATCAGGAATGAGTGCTTTAGCCCTATGCTTAATGAGTATTGAGAAGCAACTTTTAGAACTAGATAAAACTCTAAACGAAGAAGACCGTTTAATAACAGACAATTATTTTAATAAAAAGGCCTCTTTTTTAGCGCGATTAGGTTCGGGTAGTGCATGTAGAAGTATAGAAGGTGATCTAATAGTTTGGGGAGAACATAAAGAAATTAAAGGAAGTTCAGATTTATACGGTGTAAAATATCCAGAAGAAGTACATGCTAACTTTAAAAATTATCACGATACTATTTTATTAGTAGATAAAGGAGAAAAGCAGGTGAGTAGCACCGTTGGACATAATTTAATGCACGGTCACCCTTTTGCTAAAGAACGTTTTAAACAAGCAGAAAATAATATTACGAAGCTAAAATCTATTTTAAAATCGGGAGATTTGAAAGCATTTATAGCTTTAATAGAAAGCGAAGCATTAACTCTACATGCTATGATGATGACGAGTATGCCTTATTTTATTTTAATGAAACCCAATACATTAGAGATTATTAATAAAATTTGGGCCTTTAGGGAGAAAACAGGTTCGCATGTAGGTTTTACTTTAGACGCTGGAGCAAATGTACATATATTATACCCAGAAAGTGAAGCAGAAAAAATTTATGAATTCATTAATAATGAGTTAGTTGTATTTTGCCAAAACGGTCACTATATTTGCGATAGAATAGGTTTAGGCGCTCGTAAGTTATAATTTAGTTATATTTGTACTGTAAATTGCGACTTAACCATTGAATACTAATTTATGAAAGGCCCACTTTTTTATTCAAAAATCTTACTCTTTGGAGAATACGGAATCATAAAAGATTCTAAAGGATTATCCATTCCATATAATTTTTATAACGGAGCTTTAAAAATGGATAATAATACCTCAGTAGAGGCCAAAAAATCTAATAGTTATTTAAAAGATTTTGTAGATTATTTAGCAAATATTAATCCAGAGTTAGTTGTTTTCGAAATAGAAAAACTTAAAGCTGACGTTGCTGCTGGAATGTATTTTGATTCTTCTATACCACAAGGTTATGGCGTAGGAAGTAGTGGCGCACTTGTAGCAGCTGTATACGATAAGTATGCACAAAACAAAATTACTGTATTAGAAAATTTAACACGAGAAAAACTCCTGAAATTAAAAGCAGTTTTTTCTGAAATGGAATCGTTTTTTCATGGAAAATCGTCTGGATTAGACCCTTTAAATAGCTATTTAAGCCTTCCAATATTAATTAACTCAAAAGATAATATAGAAGCTACAGGAATACCAACACAAAAAACGGCAGGTAAAGGCGCTGTATTTTTATTAGATAGTGGTATTGTAGGAGAAACAGCACCAATGGTAAGCATTTTTATGGAAAACATGAAACAAGAAGGATTTCGTAAAATGCTAAAGGATCAGTTTATAAAACATACAGATGCCTGTGTTGAAGACTTTTTAAAAGGAGACATAAAATCTTTATTTAGTAATACAAAACAGTTGTCTAAAGTGGTTTTTAATCATTTTAAACCAATGATTCCTAAACAATTTCATGAGCTTTGGAAAAACGGTATAGAAACTAACGCCTATTATCTTAAACTCTGTGGCTCTGGTGGAGGCGGTTATATTTTAGGATTTACAGAAGATATAAATCATGCACAAAAAGCGCTCAAAGACTATAAATTAGAAGTCGTTTATAATTTTTAAAGCTTCCCATGTTATCTAAACGGCAAAAACATATTTTACTCAAGTTTTTTAGTATGTTTTCGGTTGTTAGAGGATATAACATTCTTGTTATTGTTATAGCGCAGTACTTAACATCTGTATATATATTTGCAGAACATTTACCAGTTAAGAAAGTACTTTTCGATGTTAATCTATTAATGCTAGTACTTGCATCTGCAGCTGTTGTAGCATCAGGATATATTATTAATAATTTTTACGACTCAGAAAAAGACTTAATCAATAGGCCTAATAAGTCTATGTTAGATAAATTAGTGAGTCAGAACACTAAGTTGTCCTTTTATTTTGTACTTAACTTTTCGGCAGTTATAATGGCTAGTTATGTAGCATTTAATGCTGTGTTATTTTTTTCGGGATATATTTTTGCAATTTGGTTGTACTCGCATAAACTTAAAAAAATGCCAATTATAGGTAATATTACTTCGGCAATATTAACTATAACACCATTTTTTGCAGTATTCATTTACTATAAAAACTTCGATACAGTCATTTTTGTACACGCTACATTTTTATTCCTAATTATTGCCATACGAGAATTAGCCAAAGATTTAGAAAATATTAAAGGAGACTTAGCACTAAACTACCAAACAATCCCTATTAAGTACGGTGAGCGAACCTCGAAAGTAATGATAACTATACTTATAGTATTAACGTTAATTCCTGCTTATTTTTTAATAACTAAGTTTAAAGTAGGCTATATGTATTATTACTTTTATGTATGCATAAGCTTACTAGTCTTGTTCCTGTTTTTGCTTTGGAAATCGAAAACAAAACGACAATATCTTATATTTCATAATATCCTTAAATTTATAATAGTAGCAGGTGTTTTTAGTATTCTGTTAATAGATATAGATTTAGTATTAAAACGTATTTTATAATGGATAACACATTAAAAATAGCCATGGCACAAATTACACCTGTGCTTTTAAATAAAGAGGAAACACTTAAAAAAGTTGAAGCTTCAATTATTGAGGCAGGAAAACAAGCATGCGAACTAATAGTTTTTGGTGAAGCTTTAGTGCCAGGATATCCCTTTTGGTTAGCACTTACTGGCGGAGCAGAATGGAATACACAAGTAAATAAAGAATTACATGCAACCTATGTTCGTAATGCTATACAAGTAGAAGCAGGAGAGTTAGATGCCATTTGTGAGTTAGCTAAAACATATAATATAGCCATCTATTTAGGTATTATGGAACGTGCAAAAAACAGAGGAGGGCATAGTATTTATGCCTCTTTAGTATATATAAATGAGAACGGAGAGATAAAATCTGTACACCGTAAATTGCAACCTACTTACGATGAACGTTTAACCTGGGCACCAGGAGATGGTAACGGATTACAAGTACACCCACTAAAACAATTTACAGTTGGAGGATTAAACTGCTGGGAAAATTGGATGCCTTTACCAAGAACAGCATTATATGGCTTAGGAGAAAATTTACATATAGCGGTTTGGCCAGGAAGCGACCATAATACAAAAGATATTACACGTTTTATAGCTAGAGAATCTCGCTCCTTTGTAGTGTCTGTATCTAGTTTAATGACAAAACAAGACTTCCCAAAAGAAATACCTCACTTAGGTAGAATATTAGAAAACGCACCAGAAACATTAGCAAACGGCGGAAGTTGTATTGCAGGACCAGATGGCGAATGGATTATAGAACCAGTATTGTATAAAGAAGGATTAATTATACAGAGCATAGATTTTAATAGGGTGTACGAAGAACGTCAAAATTTTGATGCAGTAGGTCATTACTCAAGACCAGATGTAACAAAATTACATGTTAATAGAGAGCGACAATCTACAGTTGAGTTCAATGATTAATAGGTTTTTAGAAGTCTGAAAAACAAAATAGTAGACAATAATCGGAAATCTTAAATTATAAACTATCTTTGCACCCTCAAAAATAGTATAGCTAAAGCAAAACTATAAAAAGAAAGAAGCGATGAGTAACAGTGGACAACGAAACGGAAAATCGGCTCCCAAAGGAGGCAAAAAAGATTATAAGAAAAAGTTTGTAAAAGGTAATGGGCCAATAAAAAAGAAGGCAACACCTAAAAAAGCAGCAGATTCAAACGAAATTCGTTTAAATAAATACATAGCAAATGCAGGTGTATGTTCTCGTCGTGATGCAGATGTACACATAGCTACAGGCTTAGTTTCTGTAAATGGAAAAGTAGTAACCGAAATGGGTTACAAAGTAAAGCTAGAAGACGAAGTGCGTTACGATGGTGCACGTATTAATCCAGAGCCAAAAGCTTACGTATTATTAAACAAACCTAAAGGGTTTGCAACCACTACAAGCGAGCATAAAGGTAAAACTGTAATGGATTTAGTAGCCAATGCAACGTCTTCGCGTATTAAGCCAATTGGCCGTTTAGGGCGTAACTCTACAGGGCTATTACTATTTACAAATGATGATAAAGTAGTTAATCGTTTTACAAACTCTAAAAAAGGCGTAGAACGTTTATTTCATTTAGAGTTAGATAAAAACCTAAAGTTAGAAGATTTAAAACGTATAAGAGAAGGACTTAGAATAGAGGGCAATATGGTAAACGTAGAAGAAATAGACTACGTAGATAACAAGAAAAACGAAATAGGGATTAAAATTAAAAACACAGGAAATACTATTTTACATACCATTTTTGGGTATTTAAAGTACGAATTAGTTAGAATAGACTGTGTTGCTATAGCACACCTAACAAAAAAAGATTTACCGCGAGGCCACTGGAAACACCTTACAATACAAGAAATGAATACCTTAAAAATGATGTAGTATTATTTAATTATAAACTATAATATTCAAAATGTAAAAGCCGCAACTTCATGTTGCGGCTTTTTTTATGGATTAAAGTTTACTTGTATTCAGGGCAAATATGGGTTTTAATCATATATTTTGTTATTTTTTTTAAAGTTTTACCAGTTTCTGGGTGTAATCCTAAATCTGTAAAATATTCTAATTCTCCTTTTGAATTTTTGCCATACCATACATTTTCACTGCCATTAGCTTTAAAAAAAAATGTTGTGCAGCTTGGAGATTCAATTTTTTTAAAGTGCTCTATGCGTTCCTTTTTATAAAGTTTTAAATCATCTAGGTTGTATTTTTCTAGATCGAAGGATGTTTCTATATAATGATCATTTTGCCATACCATCCATTTAGTTTTGTTTAAAGGAATAATAACAAAGACAATAAAGAGGAGAATTATAGAAGAAATAATAATTATTTTAATATTAGAATTAAAGCCAACATTAGTACTAGGATTTGTGTCAGGATTAAAGGAAACAATAGAAGGATTAGTAAGTGAGGGCTTAGTGTTTGAGTGACAATAGCTTCCTCCTCTGTTATTAATATTAATAATCTCTTTCTCCCTGCTTTTACAGTTTTTTTTAGAGTTATTTTCTATTTTTTCTGCTTGATTAGAAGAGTTAGAGGTTGGTGTTGCTTCAATAGTTTTTTTGTCTTTTTTACTAGTTTCGTTTTTACTACGTTCTAAATTATCTGTTTTTCCTTCTACTTTATCATTGACTTTGTTTTTTAAATGGCTTTGTCTATACTTATTATAAGGTCTTGGCTTAAAATCCACAATTAGTGCCGTAAGTTCTAAAGTATCATGAGATTTAATTGTACTTGTACCTCCTAGTAGAAAATTGCGAATTGGTCTAAAACAATCTAAGTCATAAGCACATATTTTTTGCCTTAAAGGTTCTTCTTTTTCATTCAAAAAAAAATTTTTAATAATTAAAATATCTGCATCAATTGTAGTTTCATCATATATGTTTAAACATACTTTTCTAATTGAACTGGGTGTTAGATTATGCAAGTTTCCTCTAAGTAAACCTTGCTCTTTATCATTTAAATATTTCTGTTTTATCTCATTTTCATAAGTGTCTGTAGTCCTCATTTTTAAGCTTTTTAGGGATTTCATAAGATTTTAGCGGATTCTTCGGAATGTTCGGATTCCTCTTATAAAAAGGCTTCTAGCTGGTTGTAACTTGCGCTCAGTTATCAGTTCCTAATTATGCATTGCTAACATAATTAATGCGCAGAACAGATACTTACGGAAATCCATAATGTGGTAATAATAGCCAAAATGGAAAGTAGCTAAACACTACTACATAAGGATTTTCACTTTCCAAAAAAACAAAGGAGTACTCCAACTTTTTAAAGGATTACTGTCACAAAAAACTGAGAAAAATCTCGGACAGGAATCCCTTTGTCTAACCTTAATTTTTTTGAAATGAAAACCATATTATATTTATTTATTGCTCTTTTTATGAGCGCAAATATGACTTCTTGCAATCCAAATAGTATTGTAGAAGATGAGCTTATAGAACAAGCAAATGGAGACTGCTGTGATGAAGAAGGAGATATTCCACCTCCACCAACTAACACTTCTGGAACAGAATCTGGAGAAGATGGTTGCTGTGATGAAGAAGGGGATATACCTCCAACTCCATAGTTAGAATAATAACAAAAGATGTAACTAATAACTAAAAATTAGTTGTTATTTTTGGGGGATGAAAACAATAATAAAATCATCCCTCTTTTTGTTTTTCTTCTCGCTATTAATAAATCAACCACTAAAAGCACAAGAGAAACCTGTAGATAGCTTTGAGTATTATTCAACTAAATATGATAAATCAGAGTATCGTCTCAAAGCATTAAAGTATTTTTTCTCCCATAAAGATAAAGTGTCTCTAGTCAGAAAGATTGATGCTTTAATTATGGTCGCTCAAATCCAAAATAAATTAGGAGTAGTTTCAGATAGTGAATCATCAGCTATTGAAGCTTTAAAATTGGTTGAGAAACTTAGAAATAGAGATACTATATCCAGAAAGAAACTGAGTATTTATAACCATCTTGGTAAAATGTATAGAGAGCATGAAGATTATAATAAGGCTTTGTCAAATTATAATATAGCAATAACGTTAACTGATTCACTCAAGTATCTTACGACTATTTGGAATAATATAGGTCATGTTTATTTTCATAAAGACGACTACAAAACAGCAATCCCCTATTATAAAAAATCATATGATAGTGTTCTAAAATTAAATGATAAAGAACAAGAAGCTAGAATTTTAGACAATATAGGTTTCGCACAGTTTAAAATAAACCATCCAGATGCTCTAAATAATTTAAAAACGGCCTTAAAAATTCGAAAAGAAGAAAAAATATATGGTGGTATAATAACTAGTTGTTTACACTTAGGAGAATTTTATAAAGAAAAAAAACAAACTAATATTGCAAATGATTATGCAAATAAGGCCTATGCAATAGCTAATTTAACTAATAATGACGTAGCTCGTTTAGCAGTACTTAAATTAAAAATGAGTTTAAAAAAAGATGCAGATTATGATACATTTATTAAAACTAAAGATAGACTTGATAAACAAAATAAAGCTTCAAGTAATAATTATGCTCAATTGAAATATGACAACGATAAGGAAAAAACTAAAAGATTAGAGGTAGAACAAAAATATGAATTAAGTAAAAAAGACAGCGAAAAAACCCGCATCATATATATATCGGTATTTGCTTTCTTGATTTTATCATCAATATATTCCTATTTTATATTAAAATCAAAACACAAAAAGAAAACTTTACAAGCGGTCTACAAAACAGAAAGTCATATCTCTAAAAAAGTACACGACGAGGTAGCGAATGATGTATTTCAGGTAATGAATACACTGCAAAACAATGCCAATATAAATGAAAAGGTAATAGACAATTTAGAGGCCATATACATTAAAACTAGAAATATATCTAAAGAACACAGTGTTTTAGATTACGAAGGTGATTTTAAAGAAACATTAAACGATCTATTAGTAAGTTATAATAGTCATGCAGTGCGTGTTATTATCAAAGACATCGATAAAGTAAACTGGGAGGTTGTTTCTAAAATAAAAAAAGAAACCATTTATAAAGTGTTACAAGAATTCATGGTAAATATGAAAAAACATAGCCAAGCTGAATTTGTGGCATTGACCTTTAAAATCATAAGAAAAAAAATAATAATAACATATAGTGATGATGGCATTGGTACAGATCTAAAAAAGAATACAGGATTACAGAATGTGGAAAACCGTATTAGAACTATTAATGGAACAATTAATTTTGAATCGGAAATTAATAAAGGTTTCAAATCTAAAATCACTGTATAAATATGTTTAAGAAAGTATTAATAGTAGACGATCATGCAAGTGCTAATATTGGAGTATTAGAAGTATTGGATGGTTTAAAAATAGAAAAGGCTAATATTCAAAAATCACAATATTGCGACGAAGCTTATTTAAAAATAAAGCGTGCTATTTTAGACCAAAAACCTTTCGATTTAGTCATAACCGATTTACAATTTAAAAAAGACCACCGTCCAGAAAAATTAACCTCAGGAGATGATTTAATTGCAGCATTACGAAAAGATTATCCAGAATTACCTATTATTATTTTTTCAGGAATAACTCTGTTACAAAAAGTGAGGTTGTTATTTAATAATTATAAAATTAATGCTTACGTCTGCAAAGGCAGATACGCTTCAAGAGAGTTAGCACAAGCTATTGAGGTAGTGTATAATAAACAAGTGTTTCTATCGGAAGATGTAAAACATGCATTAAGCCCTAAAAACGATTTAGAAATCACCGATTTCGATATAGAATTGGCAAAACAACTATCTCTAGGAAAAGTACAAAGCCAAATAAGTGAGTATTTTAAAACTAATAAAATTATACCAAGTAGTGTAAGTTCTATAGAAAAACGCTTAAATAAATTGCGTATACAATTTAAAGCAGATAATGCAACGCACTTAGTTGCAAAAATGAAGGACTTGGGCTTAATATAGATTTTATCTTCTTTTCTATTTTTGAGAACTCATCATACATTTCTTTTAACGCATGTTAAGATTAAACAAAAGTATTATTCCTACTTTAAATAGATAAAACAATGAAGGTTTTATGGGATTCCGTAAAGCCTTTATTTGTAATACGTTTAATTTTGGATAGGTAATAATTCATTCAAAAAAAGAAATTACACAATAATTGTATTTAACAGATAAGATACTGTTAAATGAATGTAGCTAGAAAATGAGTTTAAGGAATAATGTTACGATATGAATTTAATTTTATTGAGAGAATAAGTAAAATTAATAATAAATAAGTTATAGGTAAAAGTAGATGTTTACAGAAAAGAGAATTAATCATATTAGATTAAAAGAGCGTGTAAGTTATAGAATAACATGAAAACTAAAACAGCAAAACAAACCACAGTAATATTAGCGATTACTTTAGCTTTTTTTTTAGGGAGAGAATCTAAAGGATTTAATAATAATGACCTTAATGAGATTAATCATGCTCGCACAATTAACTCTAGGACTTTAAATAGTAGTGAAAGTGTTTTTTATGATAGAATTCCTTTACACGAAAAGGCTACAGATACAGTATATCGCTGTGGAAAAAGTAAAATTTACCACCCTACTTTACAGCATGGCTCGTTTAAGATTTGTAAATCTATAGTAACAAAGCTTACAATAAAAGAAGCTAAAAATATAGGAATGCGGCATTGTAAATGCAGGTAATGATAATAAAAATATTGTAATGTAATTTATTAGAACACGTCTAATATTATATAACTACAATAGTTTTTAGGTCAAAATATAGAGATTCATTAAATAGCATATTACATCTATATTTAAAATAGACCAAAGCCTTACAGAAAAAATTCTGTAAGGCTTTTTAAATTAAAGTATTTATATACGCTACTATTGCTCACGAGCAACAACAATATAAACTTCATCATCTCCAGCGTTTTTAGATAGCTGAGAGGCTTTTTTAGTCATGTACTGTTTGTTTTCCATATTCTGGATGTAATATCCATTTGGAATAGTAGGGATTGATAAAAACTGCCATCTTTGGCAATCTCCATCTACAGTTTTAGACATACTTGTAATAGTACAGTCAAAATATTCACTGTTTTTTACGTTTTTAATGGCGTAAGACCCATTGCTTTGTGAAACTAAATTAAAAAGACATTCTGGAGATTGGTAGTCTTTTTGCATTTTAGTTGCATGGTTGTTTCTGTACTCCTGGTTTGCATTGTTTTGTAATGAAACATACGATGGCATTGACATAATAAATAAGTTTTTTGGGTTAATAATAGTACAATATTACACCCTTTTATAAGAGAGGTTAAGAGGGGAAGTGCGGTCTTTTTTTAATACGTGAAACCACTTATATAGACCGTTTTTCTACTTGAAAAAAAACCTCCCAAATAAAAACAGAATACACAATAATATATTCTAGCGAAATAATCCAAAGGTTTTCACTATTTTCTGTATTCGCATACGCCAAGTAGCTAATAATAACAATAAAGCTCCAAACAATAGCAAACTTATATCTTGTAAAAATGCTTAAAGCAAGTATTGTAGCAACATACCAAGGATGTACAGTTGTACTTGTAAAAAGGTAAAACGTAAAAGCAAAAAGCATTGCCGTTATAAGCTTTTTTGTAGTATTATTTTTTCTTAATAAAGCTAAACTGGTTATAAATAGAAAAACTAAAACAGGTAATATTTTACCAATAATTTCAATTTCATTCCAACCCCTAAATACATAACCAACACTTCTCGCTAAATAGTAAATACTAGCATTAAACTCAAATTTCCCAAACCAGAGTCCAACAGTTTTAGAGTAGTTGGTTATAAATTCTGATGAGAAAAAAGGAATAAATAATAATACTGTAGATACCCCTATTATAGCATAGAACCCAATTAGTTTTAATACTCCCAAATGTGTGTTCTCTGTATTTTTTAAAATAGATGTATGTTTTACAAACCACCAAAAAAATAGAGGTAAAAACATAAGAGGAACTAATTTTGTTGCAATAGACAAAGCAAAAATTACTGCAGCCCATTTCCAATACCCAGTATGCAAAAGATATAGACTCCATATTAAAAAGAAAATCATTACACCTTCAAAATGAAGGTTTCCAGTTAATTCTATAATAATAAATGGATTTAAGACGTACCAAAAAATAGTATGAATAGGTAAGTTAAAGGCTTTTAAAAGTTTTTTACCAAAGTATAAGGTTCCAAAGTCGGCAGCAATAATAAGTAACCGTAATACCATTGCAGAACCAGCAATACTTTTCCCCGAGAGTAGTGCCGCTAAAGCAAAGCATAATTGGTTTACAGGCGGATAGTTTGTAAAGTGACTTGCATTTAAACTTTGCATACCTGTATACAATGCTTTAGCTTGAGCAACAGGATATTCTCCAGCACTAATAAAAGATTCGGGAGTATACAAATAAGGGTTTATACCTTGAATTAATAATCGCCCATCCCATAGAAAACGATAAAAATCTTGAGACAAATTAGGAATCGCTAGAATAAAAACGGCTCTGAATATAACAGCTATTAAGCTTAAGTATTTGGTATTATGTTTACCAATATCTATTAACTTATAAAAAATAATAAATAAGGCGGTGTAGAGTGTAATAAGTTTTATATACTCTGTTCTTTCTAAATTGTATGCAAAAACACCATAAAATAAAATACTTACGACTGTTAACAGCAAAGGCATTTTATTCTGTTTTAAAAAAGTAGTGTTTATAGGCATGTTATAGCATTAAACGTTACGTATACAGTTTGTTAATGGTGGTTTAGTCGAAATACTAAACGTTCCTAACGCCTTAAATTTAAATAAACTAAATAGTTTAATTCAGTTTAAGCTTTAGAGGTTAAAGATTTAAAAAACACAAAACCAAAACCTAAAAATAACATTAAATGAAAAGGGAATAGTCCAAAATCACCACCTTGATCTCCTACAATAAAGGCACTGTACATTCCAAAGGCAAAATAAAGCATTAAAATGCCTTCGAAAATAACGTTTAACGAAATGTTTTTACGTAGGTATTTATTGCCTTTCCAGCTATCTTTTAAGGTGCTAATGTTAAACTTTGGTGTTCTAACAAATTCACTGCGTTTTCCTATGTGTCCTTCCAGAACTGCTATAGAATTATGTAAAGAAAACCCCATTGCTATAGAGAAAAAAGTGAAAAATAAAATAATATACTGTATAAAATTCTTTATACTAGAACCATAGGTTCGTCTGTACATTGCCCAATAACAAATAAAAAATATAATAGTACTTATCACGAAAAAGCTCATGACATAGAAATACTGTTTTAAATGCGCGTATTCATTTTTAATATATAGCATAGGAATACTTAGTATACCAACGATAAGTACATTTAAAAACATAGTACTGTTTAATAAATGTAAAATACCGTGCATTTTAGTTTTAGCAGAAATATTTTTACTCTTTAAAACTTTCCAAAGCATTTTTCTAAAGTTTTCTGCTCCACCTTTATTCCATCTAAATTGTTGAGAACGTGCTGCACTAATTACTACTGGTAACTCGGCAGGCGTATGTACGTTTTCTAAGTACTTAAATTTCCAGTTTTTTAATTGTGCTCTATAACTTAAATCTAGGTCTTCGGTAAGTGTGTCACCTTCCCAGTTTCCTGCATCTATAATACACTCTTTCCTCCAAATACCTGCAGTACCATTAAAATTAATAAAATGACCTTTACTATTTCTCCCCACCTGTTCTAATGTAAAGTGAGCATCTAGAGCAAAAGCTTGTATTTTAGTTAAAATAGAGTAGTTTCTGTTAATATGTCCCCAACGTGTTTGCACAACGCCTATTTTCTCATCTTTAAAATAAGGTATTGTACGTTTTAACCAATCGGCCTCAGGTAAGAAATCGGCATCAAAAATGGCAATAAACTCTCCTTTTGCAATAACTAATCCTTCTTTTAATGCGCCAGCTTTAAACCCTTGTCTGTTCGTTCTACAAATGTGTGTAATATCTAAACCTGTTGCTTTTAGTTCTGCAACATGTGCAGCTGTAGATTTTACAGTATCGTCTGTAGAATCGTCTAAAACTTGAATTTCTAACTTATCTTTAGGGTAGTCTATTAAAGCGATGTTTTTTAACAGGCGATCCATAACATACATTTCATTAAAAACAGGAAGTTGTATTGTTACATATGGTATTTCATCTGGGTTAGATAAATCGAATTTAGGCCCTTTGTTTTGTTTTTTCTGTGCAGCTAGATAATTAAATAACAAGTTTAATTGCGCTAATGCGTACATAAAAATAAGTATAAGCGCTGCTGAGTAAATTACTATTATTAATGTTTCTAAAATCACTTTTTAAAACTGTATTTAAAGATCCAACCTAAAATTTTAAATCCCGCAAATATAGTACCTTTTACTGTACCAGACACTTTAGAGATACCAATTCTTTGTTTATACCTAACTGGGACTTCTATATACGATAGTTTTTGTTTTAATGCTTTAAGCTGCATCTCTACTGTCCATCCGTAAGTTTTATCCTCCATGTTTAGAGCTATTAACTTATTATATTTAATAGCTCTAAAGGGGCCTAAATCTGTATATTTAGCACCAAAAAATAAAGACATTAAAAATGTTGCAAGCCAATTTCCAAAAACTTGTTGGGGTGTCATAGAACCACCTTCTCTTAATCGTTTAACACGGCTACCTATTACAAAATCGATATTATCCTTTATTATTGGAGTTATAAGCTTGGTTAGTTCCTCTGGATAGTCACTATAATCACCATCTAAAAAGACTATAATGTCTGGATTTTTCTCTTGTTTAGCAATGTAATCCATTCCTTTTAAACAGGCATAACCATAGCCTTTGTTGCGTTCTGATAAAACAGTAGCTCCAGCATGTTTTGCATTTTCTACGGTATTATCTGTAGAGTTGTTATTTACAACAATAACCTCATTAACAATTTTGGGGATATCGTGTATTACATTGGCTATAGAATCTTGCTCATTATAAGCAGGAATGATGACTTTTATATGTGTCATTTATTTTAGATCACTTAGTTTATTTTCTTTCTTGAAGGAAGCTAAATCTGTCCATTTCTTTATTTTTTTTCCTTCGGAATATTTTGTTGCAGACACTAATTTTTCATTTTCATACATTAAACAATAACCATTTTTTTGATTATTCTTTAGTTGGCATTTGTGATTTATTTTCTCAGTAGCATCATAAAACAACCACCAATTAGCTTTTTTTCCATTTACAAAATGCCCTTCACTTTCTTTAGTTCCGTTATCTCGGTAAAATTGCCAATAATTTACGGTTTTACCATCCTTAAAAGCACCATTTTTTTGAAGTTTACCATTTTTATAAAAAAACTTCCAATAACCATCTTGTTTCCCGCTTTTAAAAAAACCTTCTTTTGCCAATGCTCCATTCTCGTAATAAATCTTCCAATATTTTGATGCTGTGCCATTGGTGTATGTGCCTTCTTTTTCTAGTTTACCATTGTTATGGTAGAATTTCCAATAGCCAGAGCGTACCCCATTACTATAATTACCTTCAGTTTTTAAATTACCATTACTACCATATTCTGCCCAATAGTTTATTGGTTTTCCGTTTAAATAGTTGCCAGAAGATTTAAGTTTCCCATTTTCATTATAAAATTTCCAATGCCCATTATATACTCCATTTTTATAATGCCCTTCGCTTTCTAATAGACCATTTTTATAATAGGTTTTCCAAAAATTAGATGGTATACCATTAGTGTAATGCCCTTCTTTTTTTAGCACTTTATTATTATAATAATATTTCCAAAAAGAGGTTTTTTTATCAGTTTCGTAATAGCCTTCAGATTTAATAGTACCATTTTGATGGTAAGAAAACCAATACCCAGTTTTTAGACCATTGTTTAACCAACCTTCAATCTTTATAGAGCCATTGTTGTAATGCTTTTTAACGTACTTTTTTTGAGCGAAAACATTTAAGCATGTTAGTGTAAATATAAAGACTAAAAGGGGCTTCATTTTATATAAACTGGGTTTTAAATACACACTTAATGTAGACATGTTATTTTTGATTTACTAATTCCATTAAATCAACATCATTACCTAGTAATACTTCTGTTGGGTTAATTCTTCCATTTGTACTATCATTTTCTAATTTTAATACACCTCTTGGGCAAACGGCACTACAAACACCACAACCTACACAACTAGAACGAACTATGTTTTCGCCTTTTTGTGCGTAAGCACGAACATCTATCCCCATTTCACAACTGTTAGAGCAGTTTCCGCAGGAAATACATTGTCCACCGTTTGTAGTAATTCTAAATTTAGAAAATAAACGTTGTTGAATTCCTAAAATTCCAGCCATAGGACACCCAAAACGGCACCAAGCTCTGCTACCTAAAATTGGATAAAATCCTGTACCAATAACACCAGAAAATATAGAGCCAATTCCAAAACCGTAAAATGTTCTTAATGCGCTATCAAAATTGTAGGTATTAGTATTAAGGCCAAAAGAAAAATAACTAGCATTAATTTTTATCTGACTTAAATCGAAAAAAGCAAAGAATACTAAAAAGGCAATAGTTAAAGCATAAAACCCTACAGCACCTTTAAGAGCACTTTTGTTAATTTGATGTCTTTTAAAATATAATATACCAACAAACAGTAAGGTTAAAAATGAACCAACACTTATTAAAAACACGTTTTTTGTAAACCAATATTTCTCAGAATCATAACCTAAGTATGTAGAAATAACTGCGGTTGTCATAACAACAGAGAATACCAAAACAGAATTAATCATCCAACGTTCAAATTTCCAAGCTTTAGTACTTTTATCACTTAAATGTCTAAAAGAATCACCAGCAGTTTCAGCCAAACCACCACAACCGCAAACCCAAGAACAATACCAACGTTTACCATATTTATAAGTTAAAAACGGAGAAATTACAAATACCATTGCAACACCAAGTATTAAAAAGAATAACCCTACCGTTTGCGCATTTATAAATTGGTCTACACGCCATTGATCGAAAGCATAATAATTTAACGGCCACATGTTTTTAAGGTCGTTATATGGTAATGAAAAACTATCTGAATTTAATCGCGCCATTAATTCTGGAATTACAAAAGCAAAAGCCGTTTGAAAAAACATAACAGAAGCTGTGCGCAATTGCTGGTATCTATTATGTCTATATTTAAGAATAAACTTATAGCCAAAAATAAGTATAGCAACAGTGTATAAAGTACCGTAAACAAACCATTGACTGGCATTATTACCACTTAATAACTGACTTAAAGGATCGAAAAGAGCTATTAAACCTGTGTTTTCTTCACCATTTTGCCCTAATCCTAAATAGACAGGGAAAAAGTATAATACAATATAAAATAAGGTTAAAAAGATACCTAATGCCCAACCTAAAACGCCTCTTGATGAAATGGATTTAAACCAAACTCCATCATTTTTTATACCTTCTAGTTTAGTAAGGTAAGCTTCTCTTGTGTATAGTATGGTTCCCACAGAAATTGAACCAATAGCTAATGCTAAAAATAAAGCCTTATTAGGGAAATTAACATTTAGCGTAGCTAGTACTAATATAAATAGCCCTATAAACCCAATAGCTATTGCAATTTTTTGTTTTTTGTTAATGCCTAAAGCGTCTGGTTTAGCTAGAGACATACTATGATTTATTTTATTACTCATTTTATTTTTGGTTTAGGCAGTTTGTAAATTGTTTTTATATGCAGCAATAATATTTTTTTCAAAATGCTTATAGAATTCTGGATCAAAATTGGCTTTTTCTAAGTTTTGTATTACATAATCCACATCACGTTTTTCGGTTAACCATTGGTCGAAAACATCATGTCGCATTCTAATACCAAATGTATTTATTCCTAAAAAACGATTATTGCTTGTGTCGTAACAAACTGTAATACATTTTGTGTCGTCATCATGTTTCCAATGAAAGTGAGCTTCGTTCTCTCTAGGTTTAGAAAATACCCATCCGTAAGTTTGGTACTCTATGTCTAAAAACTTAGCCGAATTAAACCAATGTCCAGGTTTGTATTCTGTAGGATTACCACAAATAGTTTGTGCTAAAGTTTCTCCCATCATTCTACCCGTATACCAAACCGCTTCAATAGGCCTACGTTGTCCAATAGCTTCACGTTGTTCTGCACAATCCCCAATAGCATAAATATCTTTAACACTAGTTTCTAAAAGCCTATTAACTAAAACACCGCGATTTGTTTCAATGTTAGAGTCCTTAATAAAATTAATATTTGGCGACACTCCAGCCGTTAAACCAACAACATTGCAGGCAATTTCTTCTCCTGTTTCGTCAATAACAATAGACTTAACATTGCCATTGCCATCATCTTTAATTTCTTTTAAATTAACACCTAATCTTAAATCTATATGGTGGTTTTTTATATGCCTATTAATCATTGCACTTTCTCCTTCAGGCAAAACACCATTCCAAAAACTATTTTCCCTAACCAAAAAAGTTACAGGAATGCTTCTAGAATTTAACATTTCTGCTAATTCAATCCCTATTAAACCTCCACCCACAATTACAGCACGTTTACAAACGTCCTTATTAGGCGCATTTAATTCTAAGGAATCTAAATCTTGTTTGCTATACAAACCTTGAGCACCGTTTAAGTCTTGTCCTGGCCAACCAAACTTATTTGGTTTACTACCAGTTGCGATAATCAATTTATCATAATTAAGAGCATCGCCACCTTTAAAATGTAGTGTTTTTGAAGTTGTTTCTACAGTTTCTACATATCCTTTTTTAAGGCTAATTCTATTCTTTTCCCAAAAACCATTTTCGTAAGGTTGAGTATGCTCAAACTTCATGTGTCCCATATATATATACATTAGGGCAGTTCTTGAAAAAAAATAATCTGTCTCAGCCGAAACTATAGTGATTTGTTTATCGGATAATTTTCTAATGTGTCTAGCGACAGTAACTCCAGAAATTCCGTTTCCTATTATAACAATGTGTTCCATAATATTTTGTGGTTATGATGCGGTTGGTCGAAAATAAAGGTAATAACTTAAAATGATTCAGGTATTTAGAATAGATATAAATTAAAAAAATGTGTAAGGTTTTATAATGTTGAAAGACGCTAATTTTTTTTTGTTTTTTTGAAAGTTTATTGAAATTTAACAGACTTAGAGAACTGTTAAACACGTTTAAATTAAAAAAATAATGAAAAAAGTAATCATCATACTCGCGGTCTTATTAGGAAGCATTTCTGCCAAGGCTCAGGACTTAAATACATTCTTTAATAAGGCAGATGCTTTCTTTAAAGCAAATGTCGCTAACGGAAAAGTGGCGTATGCTGCTATTAAAAAAGATAGAACAGCGTTAGACGACATTTTAAAAATTGCAGAAGGCATTTCGGTTTCTAAAAGCGATGCCAATAATTACCAAGCCTTTTGGATAAATGCTTATAACTTATCTGTAATAAAGAGTATTGTAGATGAGTATCCTACAAAATCCCCACTAGATCATAAAGGTTTTTTTGATGGAAAAAAGCATAGTTTAGGTGGAAAAAAAATCACTTTAAATGATATAGAACACAAGCTATTACGTGCACAATTTAAAGATGCTCGTTTCCACTTTGTACTAGTCTGTGGGGCTATAGGTTGCCCTCCGTTAATAAGTAAAGCATATTTACCAAACACATTAGATGCGCAATTAGAAAAGCAAACAGTATTAGCTCTTAACGGAGATTATTTTATAAAGGTTAATGCTAAGAAAAAAAGAATTTCAGGATCTAAAATATTAGAATGGTATAAAGAAGATTTTACTATGAATGGAACAACAGAAATAGATTTTATAAACAAGTACAGAAAAGAAAAAGTGCCAGCAAAATCTAAGTTAAGCTACTTTGAATATAACTGGAATGTAAATAAACAATAATATTCTCGTGAAAGCGGGAACCTGCTAAAAGAGCAGATTAAAATTTAAAACAATTAAATAAAACATTAAAAGTGCTCTAAAAGAAGGAGAGCATACAAATCAACAATTATGAAAAAAATAGCGGTATTAGCCATAGCATTAGCCACAGGTTTTTTAGGGTTTTCTCAAGAAGATACAGAAGACACAACAACAAGAAGTAATATACAAGAGTTTACACCTTCAAAACTATTAAATAAAGGACAGTGGGATATTAAGTTTTTTAATAGTTTATATACACAGACAAAAAGTACAGGAGCGGGAACAGGAGAATCTTTCGATGTGCCAAGATCAAGTTTCTTTACAAATACAACAGAGATTTATACTGGTGTAAGTGAGAATTCAAGAATTAATGTGGGATTAGTATTTCAAATACGTGCTAACACATACAACGATCAAAGTGCAACAAGTGTTTTTAATTTTAAAAACAATGGAGTAGATTCTCGTAGCGGATTTACAACTATTGCTCCATCTATTAGAGTTCAACCGTTTGCAAGCGTACCTAATTTCTCATTTACGAGTTCATTATACTTACCAATATTTAAAGACGAGCCAGGATTTGCTTATTTAGATAAAAGAAGTACATTCTGGGAAACAAAATTCTTTTACGACAAAACATTTGGAGGAGGAGATTGGCAAATATTTACAGAAGCAGATTTTGGATTTAACTTTGGAGAGAAAAGTGAAGATGCTAACCCTGCAGAAGTTAATCAAGGAGAACGTTTTGCAAACAATAGTTTATTCTTACCATTAAGTGCCTTTTTAAGTTACTTTCCATCATCTAAATCAACAATTTTTGCTAACGTACAACAAGCATTCTTAATAGATTTAGGAAATA
>NZ_JBSHNS010000549.1:0-4097 GCF_053601635.1 Pontimicrobium sp. MEBiC01747 | reverse complement strand
CATTTTCACTTTTAATAGTTATAGTCAAACCGATACAGAAAAAGTTAAATCTGTTTTAATGGATTATATTGAGGGTACTGCAAATGGGCAAATTAGTAGAATAAAAAGAGCATTTAATAAAGATGCTAATTTATACTCTATTGTAGATGATAGTTTAAGAGCATTGCCTTCTAAAAAGTATATTGGTTTTTTTAAAGAAGGTAAAAAAAATGGACGCTTAGGGCACATAGAGTCTATAGATATAAAAAATGATGCAGCTGTTGGTATTGTTAAAATTGATATGCCAGGGCGTAAAAGACGTTATACAGATTATATGCTATTACTTAAAACAGATGGAGAGTGGAAGATTATTCATAAATCTTACACATGGGAACCGTATGAGAGAAAAGGAAAAGTTTTATTTGTAGTGTCTAATGTTTCTTCTTACGGGAGTAATAATAAGCGTACAGGAACGCATTATGAAGAATTAGTACAACCTTATGATGCGCTTCAAAAAGCAGGTTACGAAGTAGATTTTGTTAGTCCAAAAGGTGGAGAAATACCAGTGGCATACATTAATCTTCAAGACAAATTACAACTACATTATTTTTACGACTCTGCACTTCAATATAAATTAAAAAATACTTTAAAACCGTCTCAAGTAGATTCAAAGTTGTACCAAGCTGTATATTATTGTGGTGGATCTGCAGCAGTATTCGATGTGCCTAATAGCAAAGGAATACAAAAGATAACACAACAAATATACGAAGATCACAATGGTGTTGTTAGCTCTATATGTCATGGTGCAGCGGGCTTAGTAAATGTAAAATTAAATAGTGGAGCCTTTTTAGTAAATGGTAAGCGTGTTAACTCTTTTACTAATGAAGAAGAAGGTAATGGCGAGCATCTCCCGTTTTTAATAGAAACTAAATTGAAAGAGAGAGGTGCAGTATTTAAATCTTCAGGAAAATGGGAATCTCATGTAGAGGTTGATGGTAATTTAATAACTGGGCAAAATCCTAATTCTCTAGAAGTATTTTCTAAGGCGTTAATTAACCGATTAAATACTATACATTAATAAGAGTTATTTTTTATATCTCAATAACCTTAATGCATTTATAACCACTAATAATGTAGACCCTTCATGAATAGCTACTGCAACGCCTATGCTTGCCCAACCCATAATTGTCGTTGGTATTAAGAACGTAACAACCCCCAAGCTTATCCAGAGGTTTTGTTTAATGATAAGTTTAGATTGCCTACTCAAACCAATAACAAAGGGCAGGTTTTCTATTTTATCAGATAATAAGGCAACATCTGCGGTTTCTAAAGCAACATCGCTACCAGCTGCGCCCATGGCAATGCCAACAGTACTATTTGCCATAGCAGGAGCATCGTTAACACCATCTCCCACCATGGCGATTTTAGAATATTTTTGCTTTAATTCTTGTATGACAGCAACTTTATCTTCTGGTAATAAGTTTCCTCTTGCTTCTGTTAAACCAATTGCCTTAGCTATTGAGTTGCCTACATTTTGATGATCTCCAGTAAGCATAATCATTTTTAGTATACCAATGTCTTTTAATTTTTTTAAAGTGCTTTTTGCTTTAGCTCTAGGGGTATCCATTACACTTAACATACCAATAAGCTCATTTTTATAAGCTACTAACATGACTGTATGTCCTTTTTGAAGCAAGTTTAATAGTTGTACATTAACTTCATTAGAGATGTTAACTCCATAATCTTGCATTAGTTTTGCGTTTCCAATAAACACACTATTACCCTTATATATTGCTTGTATGCCTTTACCTTGAATAGCCTTAATATTAGAAGCTGCATTTTTAGTTTCAACATTAAATTGGTTTTTAATGTCTTTAGTAATGGCTTTTGCTAAAGGATGATTGCTTAAACTTTCTACATCTAATACTAAACTTAAAAAATCATTGTTATTAAAATTATTTAAGGAAATTGCATTAGTTAATTTAGGTTTTCCTTCTGTAAGTGTTCCTGTTTTATCAAAAGCAATGGTTGTTAAACTTCCTAAATTTTCTAAAGCTCTCCCTCCTTTAATAAGCACTCCACTTTTAGCTGCTCTAGCAATACCACTTAATACAGCACTTGGAGTAGAAATAGCTAAAGCACAAGGGCTAGAAGCTACCAAAACACTAATAGCTCTATATAAACTATCATTAAAACTTTCGTCAATAATTAAATAAGCAAAGCATAATAGTATAACTAAAACGATAACGAAAGGAACAAACCACTTTTCAAACTTTTTGGTTTGAAGTTGTGTAGGTGATTTTTTAGTTTCTACCTCGCTTACCATTTTTACTAATCTAGATATAGTACTGTCTTGGTTTAGTTTTAGTACTTTAACTTCAATGACATTGTCTCCATTAATTGTTCCTGTAAAAACGATGTTTTTCTTATTAATATTATCAAAATCAAGGGGCTCCAATACATCTGTAATTGCCGTTTTATCCACAGGTATACTTTCTCCTGTAATTGAGGCTTGATTAATAGTGCTACTTCCTTTAATGATAACACCATCTGCAGAGATTTTAGTATTTGGTTTTACAACGATAATATCATTAATTTTTAGAGATTCAACACTAACCTCAACAATACTGTCTCTTTTTTTTACTAGCGCAGTTTTTGGAGATAGCTGCCCTAATGCTTCTATAGATTTTTTTGCTTTATTCATAGCGTAGTTTTCTAAAGCATGACCAGTACTAAATAAAAACAATAACAAAGCACCTTCTTCCCAACTACCAATGTAAGCAGCGCCTATAGCAGCCACTATCATTAAAAAATCGATTTCAAATTCGTTTTTTCTAATTTTTTCAATGGCTTCAATAGTTGTAAAGTAACCTCCAAAAAAATAGGCAGAAATAAAATTTATTAAAGCGACCCATTCTGGTAAACTAGTAAATTTGTCTATTAATAAGCCAGTAAAAAAGAAGACACCACTTAAAATAGCAAAATAAAGCTCGGTTTTTTCTCCAAATATGCCACCATGTTCATGATTATGTGTATCGTTTTCTGAGTGTTTATGTTTCATTTTTGTATTAATGATTTTACACAAAATTATATGGAATATGTATGCATTGTATGTGCATTTATTCGTTACATTTATCGCAAACACCTTTTATTAGCATATTTATATTTTCTGGTATAAATTTGCTAGGAAGATTTATTTGTGGAATTTGATGCTCTGTTAAACAAACAGTTTCTTTACATTTAGTACAGTGGAAGTGTAAATGTAAATCGTTGTGTTTTTTTGAGTTGTGCTCGTGTTTACATAATGCATATTTAGGAATTCCTGTTCCATCATCTATTTTATGTACAATGCCTTTATCTTCAAATGTTTTTAAGGTTCTGTACAACGTTGTTCTGTCAGATTTGTCGAAATGATTTTCTACAATAGTTAAACTTACTGCAGTATGTTGTGAAGAGATATACTCATAAACCAACATACGCATGGCGGTTGGCCTTATATTATAATCTTGTAATTGTTTTTCTATGGTTTTCATAAGCTGTTAATGTGAGTGCTCTGCTTCACTTTTTTTCATTTCTGCCATTAAATAATAGGCGCCACTTTGTGCTATTAATGGATTGTTTTTTTGAAGTGTATCTTTAAAATTAAAAGCTACATATCCATTATTTATGGACTTTATTATTATTTCTTTAGGTGTAAAGCCCCATCTGTTGTCCGTTTCTTTTTCTGCTATAAATGCATAGTAAGTTTCACCTTCCTGAAATACAGCATCTTCGGGTAAGGCTTGTTCTAAAAGACTATCGGTAATAATTCTAGCATTAACATACATACCTGGAATTAAGTTTTTATTTTTATTTTCTATTTCTGCATGCACGTGTAACGCTTTTGGGCCTTCTTCAAACGATTTTCCAACAGAGTATATTTTAGCTGTCATTTCTTTACTTCCTAAAGCCTCTATATTTATTTTAACTAATTGGCCATTTTTAACTTTACTAATGTCTTTTTCAAATACCATTAAATCTGCATGAATGTGCTCCGTATTTACAACTTCAAAAAGAGGCGTTTGCGGCTGCACAAATTGACCAGATTTTATTTTTACCTTTTCTATAAAACCATCTAT
>NZ_JBSHNS010000548.1:0-13191 GCF_053601635.1 Pontimicrobium sp. MEBiC01747 | reverse complement strand
CCTTAGAACGTAACGATATTTTTATAATTTTGTTTTGTTTATCTTCAATAAAAATCGCAGCTAATACAATATTGTTTAATGATAAAGCATAATTAACAAAACCTTCTGTATCCCCTTTTTTATAATCTAATTTTTGAAGTTCATTTTGAGATAAGGTAATGTAAGCAGTACGAGATTCTGGAATAATTTTTAAATTATTTAAAGCACAGCCTAGTAATTGTAATCTGTTATAACTATTGGTATCATATACATTATTATGTATTTGTGTATTATCTGCACCTTTATCTATTAATTTAGAAATAATTCTATGGGTAGTACTTGTTGTAGAACGAAACCTAAAAGATCCAGTATCTGTCATTATACCAACATACAAACAAGTCGCTAGGTCTTTATCTATGTAATCTAAATCTTCTAATTTTTCTAAAAAATGATATATCATCTCGCAGGTAGAACTCATAGAGACATCGCTAAACATATACTTAGCATAATCATCTGGTTGTTGATGATGATCTATCATAATTTTAATAGCATTACTATTTGTTAAGACAGTTTCCATATTACCAGTTCTATGGAAGGCATTAAAATCTAATGTAAACATTATATCTGCATCATTAATAAGCTCATCGCATTCAGTTTGTTGCGTTTCGTATTTTAAAATAGTATCCTGTTTAGGAATCCATTTTAAAAAATCAGGAAAATCATTAGGAGCTATTACAACTGCTTTATGGTTTAACATTAACAAATAATGTAATAATCCTAAAGTAGATCCAATAGCATCACCATCTGGGTTTTTATGAGGAATTACAACTATTTTCTTTGGAGAAGCGAGTAACTCTTTTATCTCTAATATATCTTGTGAATTCATAGGCGACGAAGATACAATTTTTTAATATTGGATTATATGAGTAATTTAAAGAAAAACATTACTTTTGCGCCAACTTTAAAAAACGGAAGTATTTTTTACGTATGGATATTTTGTGATTTTTAAAGTTAGAATAGAAAACATATTAATATTTTAGAATAGAATAAAATGGCAACAAATAGAACATTTACAATGCTTAAGCCTGATTCAGTTGAAAAAGGGCACATTGGCGCAATCTTAGAAAAAATTAATGCTTCAGGGTTTAGAATTGTAGCAATGAAATTAACGCAAATGACAACAGCAGATGCGCAAACTTTCTATGCAGTACATAAAGAGAGACCATTTTTTGGAGAATTAGTAGAATACATGACTCGTGGTCCTATTGTTGCAGCAATATTAGAAAAAGACAATGCAGTTGAAGATTTTAGAACTTTAATTGGAGCAACTAATCCAGCAGAAGCAGCAGAAGGAACTATTCGTAAATTATATGCTGCATCTATAGGAGAGAATGCTGTACATGGTAGTGATAGTGATGAGAATGCTGCTATAGAAGGTGCTTTTCATTTTTCTGGAAGAGAGATGTTCTAGAACTAAAATAGACTCAAATACTTATAGTAAAAACCTGAATTTAACAAATTTAGGTTTTTTTTATGCCCAATAAAAACCTACTTTAGCACAACTTAAACTACATAATGATGAAAAAATACAATTATTTGGTTTTTTGTGCAATGTTAGCGAGTGGGACCTTGTTTGCTCAAAATACACAAAAATCCATTGCCGATTTTCAAAAGAAAACTCAGGCTACAATTACCGTAAATGAGAATTTCGGTACACCAGAATTTGTAAAATTCCCCTTAAACAATTCATTAAAAGTTAAAGGCGGAACCCCTTACGAAAAAGCACTTAATTTTTTAGAAACCAATAAGTCTGTCTATAACATAGATGCTTCAAAAAATAAGCTAGTTCTTAAAAAAGAAGAAACAGATACTTATGGATTAAAAAACGTACTTGTACAGCAAGAGTATAATGGAGTGCCTGTATACGATGGTAAATTACGTTTTCATTTTAATGCGCAAGAACGTTTAACATCTGTAAACGGAAATTATATTCCTAATATCAAATTAGACGCAACGCCTACTTTAAGTGAAGGAGAAGCTAATGCATTCGCAATGGAAGCTATTGCTAGCCAAAATATAAATTATTCTGGTACAGCATTATTTGTAAACAAAAGTACACTTTATGTGTTTGCTAAAGGTTTAGCTCAAGGCTTTTTAGGGAGTAAATATTTAGTTTATGAAGTAGAAGTTAGAAATGATAAAGATGTAAGAGAATTTGTATTTGTAAATGCTCATAATGGGACAATAGTTGAGCAATTTACAGGTATGGCACATGCTTTAGATCGTGTTGTTTATGAAGGGAATACAGGTAATACTGTTTGGGAAGAAGGAGATGCTTTTCCTGGATCTTTAACAATATGGCAACAAAACGAAGTTGTTGCATCTGGACATACATATTACTTTTTTGAAAATGCATTTGGATACACCTCTTATGATGGAGCAGATGCTCAAATGAGAACAATAAATAACGATCCTAATATTTCATGCCCAAATGCAAACTGGAATGGAGCTACAGCAAATTACTGTAATGGAACAGCAACAGATGATGTTATTGCACATGAATGGGGACATGCTTATACAGGTTCTACAAGTGGTTTAATATACCAATGGCAGTCTGGAGCATTAAACGAATCGTTCTCAGATATATGGGGGGAGACAGTAGATATTTTAAATGCTTATGAAGATGCAGATGATGATAACTCTTTAAGAACTGGTTGTGGTAGCTCAGATCGTTGGATGATTGGAGAAGATGCAACAGCATTTGGAGGCGCTATTAGAGATATGTGGGATCCTACATGTAGAAACCATCCAGGAAAAGTTACAGATGGACAATACTGGTGTTCTACAGGAGACTCTGGTGGAGTTCATATAAATTCAGGAATACCAAACCATGCTTATGCCTTATTAGTAGATGGAGGTAATTTTAACGGACAAGTAGTAAATGGCATAGGTTTTACAAAAGCGGCTCATATATTTTGGAGAGCACAATCACAATACTTAACAGCTACTAGCGATTTTGCATCTATGGCAGATGCTTTAGAAGCTTCTGCAACAGACTTAATAGGAATCAATTTAGAAGGCTTATCTACAACAGATGTTCCAGCGGGACCTTCTGGAGAAATGATTACTGCTGCAGATGTAGATGCTGTTATTGCTGCTGTATTAGCAGTAGAAATGAGAATAAACCCAGATGCATGTGGGTTTGATACAATTTTAGCACCAATTCCAGATTTATGTGATAATGCAACAAATGATGCCATCTTTTTTGAAGATTGGGAGGCAGGAATGGATGGATGGCTTGTTGAGCAAGCACCTATAAATGCCGCAACTTGGGAAGATAGAGATTGGGTTGTAGACA
This sequence comes from Pontimicrobium sp. MEBiC01747, assembly GCF_053601635.1. NCBI lineage: Bacteria > Pseudomonadati > Bacteroidota > Flavobacteriia > Flavobacteriales > Flavobacteriaceae > Pontimicrobium > Pontimicrobium sp. MEBiC01747. Next base: position 9,854 of record NZ_JBSHNS010000548.1, on the reverse strand, counting down.
ATACATTACCTAAAGGAAGAGCAGGAAGTGCTGCTTTTGGTACAGATCCTATTATTGGAGACTGTGCAGGAGATTTAGAAAATGGTAAGATTACTTTAACAAGTCCAGAAATTACAATACCAAATTTTACAGAAGGTACTTATGAGCTAGCATTTAACCATTATATAGCCACAGAAACTGATTACGATGGAGGTAATATAAAATATAAGTTAGATGGGGGGGCGTGGCAATTACTTGGTAGTGCTGCTTTTACAGCCAACCCGTATAATGGAGCATTAATGTTAAATGGTAACGATAACCCATTAAGAGGAGAAGTTGCTTTCCATGGTGCAGACGAAGGTTCTCTTACAAGTAGTTGGGGTACTAGTGTTATAGATTTATCAAGTCTTGGTGTTACAGCTAATTCTACAATTCAGTTTAGATTTGAGTTAGGTACAGATGGTTGTAATGGTAGAGATGGTTGGTATGTAGATGAAGTTATGTTATATAACTGCCAATATTCATTATCTGTAGCAGAATTTAACGGTATAGCTAATTTGGTAAAAGTATATCCAAATCCATCTAATGGAATCTTTAATATAGAAAAAACAAGTACTATAAATTTAGTTAAAGCAGAAATACACGATATTAATGGTCGTATTATTAGAACAGTAGATTTATCTAATATGAGTACTACAAAAGCTATAGACTTATCTGGTGCTGCTTCAGGAATGTATTTTATGACAATTACTTCAGGAAATTCTAAAGGAGTAGTAAAACTAATTAAGCAATAATAGAATTTAGATAAGAATAAAATAATTTATATTAATTTAAAAGAGTAACAGGAATGTTACTCTTTTTTTATAGAATACTTTTTATAAAAGAATTAAGAGCTATTGTTATAAAAAGAAAGACCTACACATTATGTGTAGGTCTTTGCTTAAAAAAGTTTAATAGAAATATATATACTTATACTACTTTTACATTTACTGCGTTTAATCCTTTTTTACCTTCTTGTAAATCGAATTCTACTTCATCACCTTCACGAATTTCGTCGATTAAACCCGAGATGTGTACAAAATGGTCTTTACTTACACCTTCTTCTGTGATGAAACCAAATCCTTTAGTGTCATTGAAGAATTTTACTGTGCCTTTGTTCATTGTAATAAATTTATTAATTATTTAATGCGGCAAAGGTAGAGCCAATAATTAACAAAAAATGCATTTATGTGAATTAATTTGAAAAATAAAAAAAGCCCATCAAATTAATGATAGGCTAATCTTGTAAATTGTTAAATAGAATATATATATAATTATACTACTTTTACGTTTACTGCATTCATACCTTTTCTTCCTTCTTGAAGGTCGAATTCTACTGTGTCTCCTTCACGAACTTCGTCGATTAAACCAGAGATGTGTACGAAATGGTCTTTGTCTGATCCTTCTTCTGTTATAAAACCGAATCCTTTAGAATCATTGAAAAATTTTACTGTACCTTGAGCCATTTTTAAAAAATTTAAATTTATTTGATTCCAAATATAGCATATTATTCTAACAATATCTTTTTTTATTTTTTTATTTTCAGAAGAATGTTTGCTTTAATACGTTCTATTAAAAAAGATTAGCTTATTGTAATATTAGTTTCTTTATAAGAACTTTACCAAGTTCTTCGTTAAGATTACTTATAATTTTATCTTTTCCGTAGCTTAATTCTTCTCTTAAAACGCTAGAACTAAGTCTAACATAAAGCGTTCCGTTTTTTAATTCTACAGCTTCTGTATAATTATTTATACCATTACCCATTAAAGAAGTCCATGCATCTTTAACATTAACTTTGTCTAAACCTTTTTCTAAATTATTTGTTTCAACAAAATCTTTTAAAACATCCGATATGTTTAATAAATCTTTAGTGCGTTTAGCCATTATTCATTAATATTAATTGGGGAGAACCGTTTATACAAATATACGTGGTTATTTTGGTTAACAACTTTTAATTGCTCTTTAGATGCAAATAAAATAGTTTCTTTCCATGAAGCATAAGCTGTATTATAATAGATGTTTAAACTATCGTTTTCTAACTTTAGAGTAAAGTATTCTACTGCTTTAGAAGTTTCATAAGTACCATTAAAAAGAGGTTTCATTTTTTTTCTAAACCCTTTTAAACTATCATTTACCATAATATAATCTATCGTGGTATTTATTTTATAATCTCGCTTTGTGCCATCTGCCATGGTAACGTTTTCAATTTCCCAATACCCTTCAAGGTTTGGAATAAATGTTTCAGGGTTGTTTGTACAACTGTTAAAGATAAATACAAATAATAGAAGGGTTAATAAACGTTTCATGTGTTTAAACTATTTTGTTATATGGTGTTAATGATACCGATTTTTAGTTTTATAAATTGAAAATCTCGTAGGATAGATGTACTTGCTTAACGGCTTGTTCTGTTCTTTCAGCATGAGTATCGCTAATAAAAAGCTGACCAAAATTTTCATCATTAACCAATTTAATAATCTGCGAAACACGTTGTTCGTCTAGCTTATCAAAAATATCATCTAATAATAAAATGGGGTTAACACCACTTTGTTGTTTTATAAAATCGAATTGAGCCAATTTTAAAGCAACAAGAAATGATTTTTGTTGGCCTTGACTTCCAAATTTTTTAATAGGATAATCTTCTATATTAAATTGTAAATCGTCTTTATGGATTCCTACACTTGTATATTGTAGACTTTTATCTTTATTAATAACTTGTTTTAATAGAGTATGTAAGTCTACAGAAAATAAATCGCTTTTATAAGTTAAGTTTACAGCTTCTTTTTTGTTACTAATAGCATTATAACGCTCTTTAAAAATAGGAACAAATTCTTTTAAAAAAGCATCTCTTTTTTCAAAAATACGAGTACCAAAATCGGTTAATTGACTGTTGTAAACTTCTAACGTATCGTTATTAAAAGTGTTATTTAATGCAAAATATTTTAGTAACGAATTACGTTGTGCAAGAATTTTATTATACTTAATTAAATCACTTAAATACAATTTGTCACTTTGCGAAATAACATTATCTATAAATTTTCGGCGTGTATCACTACCTTCTATAATTAAATCACGATCGGCAGGAGAAATAATAACTAAAGGTAAAAAACCAATATGTTCGCTAAATTTATCGTAAGCCTTACTGTTGCGCTTTATTACTTTTTTTTGTCCGCGTTTTAGGCTAACTACTATTTTTTCTGGTTTGTTTTCTTTTTCGTAGTCTCCATTTATAACAAAAAAATCTTCATTATGTTTTATATTTTGAGAAGCAATAGGGTTGAAATAGCTTTTGCCAAAAGATAAATGGTAGATGGCATCCAATATATTCGTTTTACCGACACCATTGTTGCCTACAAAACAATTAATAGTATCATTAAAAGAGAATGTTTTACTATCGAAATTTTTATAATTTAATAAAGAAAGAGATTTTAAAATCATATAGAATTAGCACAAAAGTGATCCAAGTTTTATTCTTAAAGAATAAGTCTTGCAAAATAACAAATAAATTACCTTTTATATATGGATAAAAATTTTATTTTTGCGACGCATAAATATACAATTCATGGCAACTTACAAGAAAAGAGGTTATAAACCAAAAACGAAAGAAGAAGTAATAGTAGAAACTGAAGAACAATCAACAACTGCTGAGGTCTTTAATACATTAGATGAAACTGCTTCTAAAACAGAAGATTTTGTTGCAAAAAACCAAAAATACATATTCATAATTATTGGTGTAGTCGCTGCATTAGTTTTAGGATATCTTGGTTACAATGAGTTTGTAAGCAAACCAGCTCAGGAAAAAGCAATGAATGATATGTATCCTGCTCAAAAGCATTTTAATGATGCTGTTAGTGGAATAGCTTCAGATTCTCTTTATACATTATCCTTAAATGGTAGTGGAGGAAAATATGGTATGTTAGATATTATTAAGGAATATAAAGGAACACCAGCTGCTAACTTAGCAAACTATTATGCTGGATTAGCGTATTTAAACTTAAAAGATTACAAAAATGCAGTAACGTATTTAGATGCTTTTTCTATAGATGATGAAGTACATGCAGCAAAAGCTAAAGGTTTAATAGGTGATGCTTTCATGCAATTAGAGCAGGTAGATGAGGCTTTAAAGTATTATAAAACAGCAGCAGAAATGAGAACTAATGATTATACTGCTCCTATTTATTTAAAGAAAGCCGGAATTGCTGCTTTAGAATTAAATAAACCTAGTGAAGCATTAGCGTTTTTTAATAAAATAAAAGAAAATTACCCAGACGCAACAGAAGCTTCTACAGTAGACGTGTTTATAGGTAAGGCGCAAGCAATGTCTAACTAATCGCATTTCTGTTATAAACAGAAGTTAAATATGGCAACAGAAAACAATAATTTATCAGAATATGATAAAGCATCAATCCCAAACGCGAAAGACTTTCGGTTTGGGATTGTTGTTTCAGAATGGAATGACAAGATAACAGAAGGGTTATACAACGGCGCATATAATACACTTGTAGAGCATAATGTAGAAACTAAAAACATTATACGTTGGAATGTACCAGGAAGCTACGAGCTTATCTATGGAAGTAAAAAAATGCAAGAACAAAATGTAGATGCAGTTATAGCTATAGGTAGCGTTATACAAGGAGAAACTAAACATTTCGATTTTGTATGCGAAGGCGTTGCTCAAGGTATAAAAGACTTAAATGTTTTACATGATACCCCAGTTATATTTTGTGTGCTAACAGATAATAATTTGCAACAAGCTATAGAACGTTCTGGTGGTAAACATGGAAATAAAGGAACTGAAGCTGCAGTAGCCGCAATTAAAATGGCAACCCTTAGAAAAAACGCTTAATTTTATAATACACTTTGTTTTATTAATGTAAAGCTGCTTTTTAAAAGCAACTTTACAGGTCTCTAATGCTTTTTTGTTAACAATTTTTAGCAATAGTCTTTCCATACTCTACAGTATTTTAAGTATTTTTGAGTGTTGTAACGAATACATTTTTTTTGGAATGTTTTTTGCGTTAACATAAACTATTCAATAGCATTCATGTTCAAAAATCGGAAAAATAGAAGTTTTAATTACAAGCCACGATATTCTAATACAGAGGAGAACAACTCTAATAGAAAATCGTCCTCAAATTTTTTCGAGAGCAAACGCAAACGTAAAACATCAACATTACCAATACTAATTGTTGTTTTGGTATTAATAGTTGCATTCATGTACTATTTAGAAACCAAAATGCATTAAAATAGAGACGTTATGGGATTAATAAAACAAAGAAAAAATAAGCGCTACAATTATACACCACGTTACTATAAAAGCGATGGAGAAGGAAGCCCATTTGAAATAAAGCATAAATTTGATGATTATCGTTCTACAGTAGGTGGCAATAAAAATATAAAGCAAAAGTTTAATTCTGCATGGGATGAGTTTATGAACTCTCCAGACAAGCAAGTTAACAGACGTGTATTGTACATTGCTTTAATATTAGTGTTTTTATTTTTATGGTTTATGGATTTTAATTTAAGTGCCTTTTTCAAGAGTTAATACATGGCAGACATTATTCAATTATTACCCGATCATGTTGCTAACCAAATAGCAGCAGGAGAAGTAGTACAAAGACCAGCTTCTGTAGTAAAAGAACTACTAGAAAATGCAATAGACGCTGGAGCAAGTAAAATAAAACTAATAATAAAAGATGCAGGGAAAACACTTATTCAGGTTATAGATAACGGAAAAGGAATGAGTGAAACCGATGCGCGCTTAAGTTTTGAGCGCCATGCAACTTCAAAAATAAAATCGGCAGACGATTTATTTCAATTAAATACAAAAGGGTTTAGAGGAGAAGCATTAGCTAGTATTGCTGCTATTGCCCATGTAGAATTAAAAACAAAGCAGGAAGGAGACGATGTAGGGACTTGTATTGAGATAGAAGGGAGTAATGTAGTCTCTCAAGAGGTTGTTGTAACGCCCAAGGGTACTTCTATAGGTGTAAAAAATTTATTTTTTAATATTCCAGCTAGACGAAATTTTTTAAAATCGAACCCAGTAGAAACACGACATATTATAGACGAGTTTCATCGTGTGGTTTTAGCACATCCAAACATTAGCTTTGTAATGTTCCATAATGGGAGCGAATCGTTTAACCTACCAGAAAGCAATTATAGACAACGTATAGTAAATGTCTTTGGCGCAAAAACAAATGAAAAGTTAGTGCCTGTAGATGAAGAAACAGAAGTATTAACCGTTTCGGGATTTATTGGTAAACCAGAGTTTGCTAAGAAAACGAGAGGAGAACAATTCTTTTTTGTAAATAACCGCTACATAAAAAGTGCGTATTTAAATCATGCCATAGGTTCTGCGTACGAAGGATTGTTAAAAGAAGGAACTCATGCTAGTTATTTTCTAAATTTAACAGTAGATCCGCAAACAATAGATATTAATATACATCCCACAAAAACAGAAATTAAGTTCGATGACGAGCATACGTTATATGCTATAATACGTTCGGCAGTAAAGCACAGTTTGGGACAATTTAATATAGCTCCAGTTTTAGATTTTGAGCGTGATGCTAATTTAGATACGCCATATAATAAGACACAAGCAAAAATGCCAAGTGTAGAAGTAGATAGAAGCTTTAACCCATTTCAAGAGGATAAACCAATAAGAACTAGCTCAAGCGAGGCTACTTCATTTTCTAGCTTAAGTTCGGGAAACTCTGGATCTATACCTTCATACAAAAGAGAAAAAGGCCCAAGTTGGGAAAGTTTATATGTAGGGTTAGAATCTAAAGGCACCCAAACACAACAAGATTTTAGCGAAGTCCAGTTTGAAAGTGCACCTACTGAGACGTCTATTTTTGATGAAACTAATCAAGTAGAACAAAAACAAACAACCTATCAAATACATAATAAATATATTATAAGTAAAATAAAATCTGGAATGTTGGTAATAGACCAGAATAAAGCGCATCAACGTGTGCTTTACGAGCAGTTTTTACAGAATATAACTGTACAAGAAGCGATGAGCCAGCAATTACTATTTCCATTAGAGTTGCATTTTTCTCCTCAAGAGATAGAAATTATAAATCAATTAAAAAACGATTTAGAGCATACAGGATTTATATTTAAAGCAGTAAGTGATGAAAAAGTAGAAATTACAGGTGTACCAGTAAGCGTACCAGAAAGTGAAGTTTCTATTATTTTGGAGCAGCTTATTAGCGATGTAGAAAATGAAGTTCCAGATAGTAATTTTAGTGCTACAGATTTATTAGCAAAGTCTATGGCGAAGAGTTTAGCAATAAAAACTGGACAAAGTTTAAATAGAGTAGAGCAAGAGCATTTAGTAAATAGTTTGTTTGCTTGTAAGGAGCCAAATGTTTCCCCAACAAATAGAACAACCTTTATTACAATGACGGTTGACGAATTAGATAGAAAGTTTGTGTAAATTATGATGAACAGATTAACAGATACGGTAAAACATTTAATAATCATTAATGTTATAATGTTTATAGGAACAACCTTAGTAGGTGAAGGAAAATTATTTACGGAATGGTTTGCCATGTACTTTCCAAAAAATGATGCCTTCCAACCTTGGCAGATCTTTACACACATGTTTATGCATGGAGATGTTATGCATATCTTTTTTAATATGTTTACATTATTCATGTTTGGAACTGCGGTGGAACACTATTTAGGAACAAAAAAGTTTTTATTTCTCTACATATCTTCGGGGTTAGGAGCAGTAGCATTACATGTAGGTTATGCTTATTTTAATTTCAATGCTGAGTTATCAGTTTTAACGGATGCAGGCTTTAGAATAAGTGATGTTATGGATACTTTGAAATCAGGATATGGAACGTATGATAGGCGTTGGACTAATATTTTGGTTGGTGATAGGTTATTAGAATTTGTAGAAACTTTTAATGCTCCAATGTTAGGTGCTTCCGGTTGTATAATGGGAGTTATGGCTGCATTTGGGGTTATGAATCCTAATGCTAAATTGATGATGATTTTTTTACCTATTCCTATAAAGGCTAAGTATTTTATTCCAGGTATTATTATTTTAGACATTATTTCGGCAATTTCAGGGAAATCATTCTTTAGCCCGAGTAATACGGCATATATGGCTCACGTTGGAGGGGCAATAGTAGGATTCTTAATTATGTGGTATTGGAAAAAGAATTCGTTTAATAAATACAGAGTAGATTAATGAGTTTTACTGATGATGTAAAATATAGATTAAGAAAACTGAACATTCTTGAAAAAATAATAGTGCTTAATGTTATTATTTTTTTAATAGTATCTATTTTAAGCCCTATTTTAGGATCCGTTCTAAAGTGGTTAGAACTGCCTAGCGATTTCAATAGCTATATCATTAAACCGTGGACCATAATAAGTTATGCATTTTTGCATTATAGCTTTATCCACCTGTTGTTTAATATGTTATGGTTATATTTTGTTGGTCGAATTTTATTAACTCTTTTTAGACCTAAAACAGCTTTAAACATCTATTTTTTAGGCGCTATAGTTGGCGGTCTGTTTTTTCAATTAGGCTACACAATTGCTCCAGACTTTTTTAAAGGAAGCGGTTATTTAATAGGCGCTTCGGCTGGTGTTAGAGCTTTATTTATCTTCTTGTGCGCTTACATGCCCAATAAAGAAGTGGAACTATTGGCCTTTAAGTTAAAGCTGTGGTATCTAGGAGCTTTTTTTGTTGCTGTAGATGTTATTAATATTTTCGGACAAGACAATCAAGGTGGGTATTTAGCACATTTAGGAGGTGTTGTATTAGGGTATATTTATGCTAAACAGTTATTAAAAGGCAATGATATTGGTGCTGGTTTCGAAAAAATGATGGATTGGGTAACAAGTTGGTTTCGTGTTTCTAAGTCCTCTAATATGAAAACAGTATATAAAGATAAAACTAAGGTTGGTGGCTATACTAAAGGCGAATTTAATCAGTTTAATAACCAGAAAAAAGTAGATGTTATTTTAGATAAAATTAGCAAGAGTGGATATGAAAGCTTAACAGCAGAAGAAAAAGAGTTTTTATTTAAAGCTGGTAAGTAAACATAGTTTTGAAATAAAAGAAGTGGTCTTTGTATTTAAAATCATAGATAAAGAATAGGTGTTGACAGTACTCGTTAAGCATTTAAAAATAACTTATAAGATTTCCGCATTAGCGGAAAATGAATATGAAAGGATTAAAGTTTTTTGAGAAAATAGTGTTTTTCTTCAATTCTGTTGGAGCATTCATACTATTGCTGTCTTATATTCTTCCTTTCTTACCTCCAAAAACGTTCTCTGCCTTATCAGTATTAGGTCTAGGAGTGCCTTTTTTAATTGTATTAAATGGTGTGTTTTTATTATACTGGCTTGTTAAAATAAAGAAACAGCTATTATTATCTTTAATTGTTTTAACTATTGGTTATATAACCTTTGGCTCATTATATAAGTTCTCTGAATCTAAAACGATAGAAAGTGATTCTAATCTATCTGTAATGAACTATAATGTAAGACTATTTAATTTATATAACTGGATTGAAAAAGACCATATTGAAACCAAGCTTGTTGATTTCATAAAGACGGAAGCTCCAGACATATTATCTCTACAAGAGTATCATCCTCATAAAAATATAGACCTTTCTTTTTTTAAGTATAAGTATGAAAAATTGGCTGGTAAAAAAACAAAGTATGGGCAAGCCATTTTTTCTAAGTACCCTATTATTAACTCTGGCTCTGTCGAGTTTCCTAGTAATACATCTAACAATGCTATATATGCAGATGTTTTAAAAGGCGCAGACACTATTCGTATTTATAATATTCATTTAGAATCTTTA
>NZ_JBSHNS010000547.1:0-1758 GCF_053601635.1 Pontimicrobium sp. MEBiC01747 | reverse complement strand
GTAGATTATTTGTTGCTGATTGTATTACTGTATTCTTGTAATCTGCTTTACCTAATTTTAATATATAGGCAGCTGCAATACGCCCTACTTTATCTTTAAAGCCTAAAGTATTAAAGACGTTATATATAGCGTCTCTTCCTGAAACGTCTTTAAATTTAGACAAAGCGTGTATTGAAGCATATTGCTCAAATGCATCTTCCGAGTTTATGAAATGTACTATAGACGGAATTGCTTTGGTTATATTTAAATCTGCTGCTCTCCATACTATTCTGGAAACTTTCCAATTTCTAGTATAGACATCAGCAACTGCTTCTTTTAAATATTTTAAAATGGTTTGCTCTCTTGCTGTATTTATTTCGGTTGCCTGTGAAGGTGTTGGAGTTTTTTCTGATCTTTCAGATAGTGTTTCACTATAGCCTTTTTTCTCTTTACTAGAGACCAAACTATTAAATACTTTTAAAGCCTCGTCGTAAGGCACAGGAAATACCGTTTTAGTACCTTCTCGTAAATTAGCGCCTCTCCTACCATATCTAAAATTAACGATGTATAAATCTGAACCTGATTCGCATAAATCGACTTCGTAGACTTTATCCGATTTCCCTTCCGAAAAGTATAGTGTTTTTTGGTGTAGTATTTTCAATTATATAACGATTTGTACGTAAATATAATTAAAAAGGAAATTAAAGAAGATTATACATGTTATTAATTTGAAATTCTAGTATTGATTTTTCTATTCTTTAAAATCTAGTATATCTTGTTTCATTTCCTTATTCCAAAAATCTATTTTATTCTTATAAATTCTTGCTTTTGGATAACCTTTAAGTTCTTTTTCTGATGTCTATATTAAGTGAACAACTGCTATTCAATCTCTAGTCAACTCTTTTACAAATAAATCTGAAGGAGTAAGATAAAGTCTATTTAGATTATATCTGTTTTCTTTATCCTGTTGGGTTATAGTTTCAAGGAATTTAAATGTCCACACATTAATTCTATAATATCTTCCTTCTAGCGTATCAACACCGATATTTGCAAAACTATTTTCGATATTATCCCATGGATTAGTTTCTTCAAATTCGAGCCATAATTTGAAAGGTGTACTACCGCTGTTGATTATCCTCTCACTTAATAGATTCGATTCCATATTTAGCTTATTTACATCCATTTATTCTAATTTTTCATAAAGATTATTATAAACAGTTGTTTTAATCCCCTTTGTACATTGTCATGTTTATTTTTATTTCGTTATATAATTTTTAAATTCTTCTTTATCTGCTTTTATAACCTAAATAATATACTCTAGAAATTGTGACGATGAAAATAGCAAGTAGTATTAATATATATCCCATTTTTTTAATTACTAACGTCTCTGCTATGGTTGGTACGGGAATTCAGAGAACTGAACTTCATATTAAGCACCAAACTAGTATTTATTATAGCCATTGTTATGCTTGGTATTTATTTTAAATTTTTCACTTTCTATTAATTTTTTCAATCTTCCTTTCCATCCAAAGTCATCATTTTGTTTTTCAAGTAATGACCTAATTGAGCTTAGAACTTTTTCAGATGCACCTTTAGTGCCTTCGGGTCCTCTTGCGTTATGATGTTCAATCATTTTCATTGGTGAGAAACTCACGTTGAAACCGTTTTTTAATATTTCATTCGCTTTGAATTCGAATTTATTGTCAATTATTGAAAGAACAGATAGGATTTGTGGACTAATCCAAGAACCTTTTTCCAATCTACCCCATAGTTCAGGAA
>NZ_JBSHNS010000546.1:0-6036 GCF_053601635.1 Pontimicrobium sp. MEBiC01747 | reverse complement strand
GTTCTCTAGTTTCTAAATTAATATTTACTAGGGCGTCTAGCTCGTTAAAAACAATATCTATATTATCTGTACCTATTCCTGTTGATATAACTGTAATAGCTTTGCCTTTATATGTGCCTGTTTGCGTATGAAATTCTCGTTTATGTGTTTTAAAATTTATAGTATCAAAATGCTTAGTTACAGTTTCTACACGATCTGGGTCGCCAACCGTAATAATTGTATTGGCAATGTGTTCTGGACGTAAATTTAAATGATAAACACTACCATCTGGGTTGAGTATTAATTCTGAATCTTTTATAGGCATTTAATTATACATGTTTAATCAATTTATTTTCTTTTTTATTGTATAAAAAGTCGGCTTTATTAACGCCTCCAAAATAAAAATCTGTTTGTAATTCGTTTAAAAAGTTTTGTTGCAACTCTAATGCTAAATGCCCCTTTCTATTTAATGTTAGAGCAGTTTCTGTTTCATTAAAGAATATAGCCAATCGATCTATCATTTTTTCTAACTGAGTATCTCCAAAACCATAATATCCTTGATAGTGTAATGTGTAACCTAGTAAATGATGACGAGATTTTATGTTGTGCTTTTTTACTAGTTTTAAAGTGTTATATTCTAAAGTATTTAAACCGCTTCGAGTGTCTGGAAAGCGTCTAATATGCGCTTTTAGGCTATTACTTAAATATGTAAAGTTAGAGGGTTTAACTATTAAAGGTTTTAGTAAATTATGGTCGTTACCACAATAGGTATTCCATGCTTTTTGCGCTAAAGCAATATCGTCTACAGTTAAAGCCGTTTTGTTGTTATAATGCGCTTTTAATTGTTTAGGAGTTAATTCTGAGAGCCCCTTTAACTCAGGCTCATTTTCAACACGACCACTACAAACCAAATAAAGTTGCGCGGTTACGTCTTTTTGTTTTAATAAACTAATAGCTGCAATAAGGTTTATGTGGCAAAATAAATCGTACTCAAACCATAAAACAATTTCGGTGTAATTGGCTAAATGATTAAACTTTGCTAATTCCGATACAAATCCGCCATCGCTGTATTCTGCATTGTAAGTGGTTTTAAAAAAGTCTGTTCTAATTTTTATAAACGCTTCAGAGTCTATAGCGTTAATTGTTGGGCCTTCACAAAGCATTTCGTTCCATGTGATGATGTCTCCTTCAATTTTTAAATCTTTAAGGTAATCTGTAAGGCTAGAGCCATTGGTAATATGTAAAGGCGAATTGGCTTTCATTTTAATTATCCTCCAACACGTTTAACATTAAAGCCTTTCGCTTTTAAGATGGTCATTATTTTATCTCTATAATCGCCTTGAATAATTATTTTATCATCTTTAAAGCTACCACCAACACTTAATTGTTGTTTTAACTCTTTTGCTAAGGCTTTAAAATCTTCGGTAGCTCCAGTATAACCCTCTAAAATAGTGATGGGTTTACCTTTGCGTTTTTCGTATTTACATAAAATAGGATCGTCTTGCATCCATATACCAGAATCACTATTATCTACAGGTGTTTCTTCTGGAATATGTTCTGGGAATAAGTTTTTTAATTGATCTTGTAAATCCATTTTTTAATGTCTAGTACTACTAAAATAGTATTCTATTACAATTAATAAATAATAGAATACTATTTAATTATATTTTTTATTTCTTAATTAAACCTAGTTCTACTAAACGCTGATTTAAAAAATCACCTGCAGTAATATCGTCAAATTGTTTTGGGTTGTTATCATCTATACAACTGTCTAATACGTCTAATTTCATTTCGCTTACTGGATGCATAAAGAATGGAATGGAATAACGGGATGTTCCCCAAAGTTCTCTTGGCGGATTAATTACACGGTGTATTGTAGATTTTAATTTGTTATTAGTATGTCTAGATAACATGTCCCCAACGTTTATCATTAATTCATCTGGCTCAGCAATAGCGTCAATCCATTCGCCATCATGATTTTGTACTTGTAAACCACGACCTTGCGCCCCCATTAAAAGAGTAATTAAGTTAATATCTCCATGTGCTGCTGCACGTTCTGCTGCTTTTGGTTCTTCTAAAATAGGCGGGTAGTGTATTGGTCTCAATATAGAATTTCCGTTGTGTATATAGTTATCAAAGTAGGTTTCTTCTAAGTTTAGGTATAAAGCTAAAGCACGTAATACATATTTAGCAGTTTTTTCTAACATTTTGTAAGTTTCTTTTCCAACTTCATTAAAAGCAGGTAATTCAGTAACTTCAACATTATCAGGGTATTCTTTTGCTAACTCGGGGTTATCTTCCACATATTGACCAAAATGCCAAAACTCTTTTAAATCTCCTTCTTTTTTACCCTTTGCACTTTCTTTTCCAAAAGAGACGTAACCACGTTGCCCTCCAATGCCAGGTATTTCATATTTGCGTTTAGTATCTACAGGAAGTGAAAAGAAATTTTTAATTTCTTCATATAACTTATCAACTAATTGTTCATCTAAAAAATGCCCTTTTAATGCAACAAAGCCTATTTCTTGATAAGCTTTACCAATTTCATCTATAAATTGTTGTTTTCTTTTTGGATCCTCAGAAAGGAAATCCTGTAAATTAACGCTAGGAATACTATTCATCGTTATTATTTTTTATAATCTTAAATTTAATCATTATTCACTTTAAAAACTAAAGCACAAATAAATTAAGCCATTTAAAAAAACAAAAATACATTAGGCTCTTTATTTTAGTTATAGTTAAGTGAAGTTAGTAATACAAATGTAAAGAAAAGTAGGCAGAATATATAATTGATAATTTTATTAGTCTTTTTATAATTATTATTCAATTATGCTATATTTGACAAAACATTTTCACAAATTAAAAGACCTTGATGAAAAGTAATATTAAGTACAAAAAACACGGATTAGATTCGAGTATACTTATCAATCTGTACAAGAGCATGTTAAAGCCTAGAATGATAGAGGAGAAAATGCTCATCTTGCTTCGACAAGGTAAAATAAGTAAATGGTTTTCTGGGATTGGGCAAGAAGCCATCTCGGTTGGGGTTACTTTTGTAATGGATGCAGAAGAGTATATTTTACCAATGCATAGAAACCTTGGTGTGTTTACAACTCGTAAAATTCCTTTAGAGCGATTATTTGGACAATGGCAAGGAAAAGCTTCTGGTTTTACTAAAGGAAGAGATCGTTCTTTTCACTTTGGGACACAAGACTATAATATAGTAGGTATGATTTCTCATCTAGGGCCCCAATTAGGCGTTGCAGACGGTATTGCTTTAGCAAGTAAGTTGCGTAAGGAGAAGAAAGTAACAGCTGTATTTACAGGAGAAGGCGGAACAAGTGAAGGTGATTTTCATGAAGCACTAAACGTAGCTTCTGTTTGGCAATTACCTGTATTATTTTGTATAGAAAATAATGGTTACGGATTATCTACGCCAACAAGCGAGCAGTACAATTGTAAGGATTTAGCAGATAGAGCTCTAGGGTACGGGATGGAATCTCATATAATAGATGGTAATAATATTTTAGAAGTTTATACTAAAGTTTCTGAGTTAGCAGAAAGTATAAGAAATAACCCACGTCCTGTTCTATTAGAGTTTAAAACCTTTAGAATGCGTGGACATGAAGAAGCAAGTGGAACTAAATATGTGCCACAAGATTTAATGGACGCATGGGCAAAAAAAGACCCAATAAATAATTACAGAAACTACTTAATAGAGGAAGGTATTTTAACAGAAACAATAGACGAAACTTTTAAAGTAGAAATTAAAACAGAAATAGATAAAGCATTGCGTATTGCTAATGCAGAAGAAGTTATAATACCTAATGAAAGTATTGAATTAAGTGATGTTTATAAAGGTTTTGATTATGAGGGTGTTGAAGAAAATAAAGAATTAAAAGAACTCCGCTTAATTGACTCAATTTCTGAAGGATTAAAACAATCCATGGAGCAGCATCCAGATATGGTTATAATGGGCCAAGATATTGCAGAATATGGAGGTGTTTTTAAAATAACAGATGGTTTTGTAGAGCAATTTGGAAAAGATAGAGTTCGTAATACACCAATATGCGAATCGTCTATTATAGAAACAGCAATGGGACTATCTATAGCAGGAATTAAAAGTGTTGTAGAGCTTCAATTTTCAGATTTTGTTACTTCTGGTTTTAATCCAGTAGTTAATTATTTAGCAAAATCGCATTACAGATGGAACCAAAACGCAGATACAGTATTACGAATGCCATGTGGAGCAGGTGTAGCAGCTGGGCCTTTCCATTCGCAAACAAACGAAGCTTGGTTTACAAAAACACCAGGTTTAAAAGTCGTGTATCCAGCATTCCCTAAAGATGCAAAAGGGTTATTAGCAACAGCAATTAATGACCCTAACCCAGTATTGTTTTTCGAGCATAAAGCATTATACAGAAGCATTAGGCAAGAAGTACCTACCAATTATTACACAATTCCATTAGGAGAAGCAGCAATGCTTAGAGAAGGAGAAGATATTACTGTAATAGCTTATGGAGCTGCTGTGCATTGGGCTTTAAACACACTAGATAAGCACCCTAATATAAACGCAGATGTAGTAGATTTACGTTCTTTACAGCCTTTAGACACCAAAACAATATATGCTTCAGTTAAAAAAACTGGGCGTGTTATAATTTTACAAGAAGACTCTTTATTTGGTGGAATAGCCAGTGATATATCTGCATTAATAATGGAACACTGTTTTGAATTTTTAGATGCTCCAGTAAAACGAGTAGCAAGTTTAGAAACACCGATACCTTTTATAAATCAATTAGAAGACCAGTACCTTTCTAGAGATAAATTTGAAGGAGAATTGCTAGAGTTATTAAAATATTAAATAAAATTAAAAGCCAGTAAATATAACACTTACTGGCTTTTACTTGGAAAAAATTAAACTGTATTAATAAGCATAACGCTTTGCACGACTCCAAAGCGTACCTTTTGAATTATCAAACTTTAATACTTTTCTATTTACTATTACAGATTCCTGTGTTATAGTATTAGCTTGCCTTAAAACATTAAATAGAGTTTTCATGATTTCCAGTTTTTTGATTGATTGATTGATTGATTGATTGATTGATTGATTGATGAAATGCTTTTAAAATTTACCTGTAACGTCTTTTAGAGTTCCAAGTGTTACTTTTTGTTCCTTTAAGTGTTCCAGATATTTGATTTGTGTTTAAAGTTCTCATAATGATTTTAATTTTTTTGATTGATAAATAATGTCTTGTTTATACTAAAGAGACGACGCATTTCTATTTTTGTTACAGTACTATGTATTACAAAGTACTTTTTTAACAAAATTTAACAAATTATAGATTTTAATATTTATTTATAAAGTACAATAAGACAAAAGAGTAGAGGTAAATTTTATTAAATTTGAATAGATTAATAAAATTTTAATATTTAGGTATGGTTTTTGTCTTATTTTCGACAAACAGAATTATTTAACCCTGTATGAAATTACGTTTATTATCCATATTAGCTTTCTTTTTTGTACTATCCGTTAGTGCACAATTAGATAGTGAAAATAAGTCTATAGCTATTCCTGCTGAAAATGTTGACGATCCAAAAGAGGACAATGAACTCATTATAAAACCTAAACCAAAAGCTAAAGCAGAACCAGAAGCCACTAAAAATGAATTAGTTTTACCTAAAGCAGAAGAACAACCAATAGTTAAACGTCCCAATTTTTCTATAGAAAAAGAAAATAAGTTTAGAAATCCTGCTGAATTATTTGAAAAAAAACTACAAAGAAGTTTAAAGTTTAGACAAGAAAGTGAAAAACGTAATAATGGTAGTAAAATTACACAGTATTTAGGAGAGTTTAGAACGTTAGCTAAACGAGTTAATGTAATATATAGAGACCATCAGTATCCAGATGGCGATTTAATACGCGTGTTTGTAAATGGAAAGGTAGTACAATCAAGAGTGTTATTAGAAACAGGATATAAAGGAATTTTCTTAAACCTAGAAGAAGGAGATAACATTATAGATTTCCAAGCATTAAACCAAGGAACCAGCGGGCCAAAT
>NZ_JBSHNS010000545.1:0-7649 GCF_053601635.1 Pontimicrobium sp. MEBiC01747 | reverse complement strand
AGGTAGAGGAGATGCCTCTCAAGAACAAACAGATATAGAATCGTTTGGCTACTTAGAGCCATTGGCAGATGGATTTAGAAACTATATAAAATCTGATTTAAAAGTTGCTGCTGAAGATTTATTAGTAGATAAAGCAAACTTATTAACACTTTCTATTCCAGAAATGACTGTTTTAGTTGGTGGGCTTCGTGTTTTAGGTGCTAATTACGATGGTTCTAAGCATGGTGTGTTTACAAATAATGTGGGTAGCCTTACTAATGATTTCTTTACTAATGTTTTAGACTTTGGAACCACATGGAGTGCCACAACTCCTGAAGATAAAGTTTTTGAAGGTAAAGATAGAAAAACTGGTAATATATTATGGACAGGAACTCGTGCAGATTTAATTTTTGGTTCTAATACAGAGTTAAGAGCAGTTGCTGAAGTTTATGGAAGTGAGGATGCAAAAGAACAATTTGTAAACGATTTTGTTGCAGCTTGGGCAAAAGTGATGGATTTAGATCGTTACGATGTAAAATAAATTGAATTAGATAAATGATACTATTGGGGTAGGTGTTAATATAATATTTACTCCAATTTTATTTTATAAAAAGGATTATAATGGATGATATTAAATTGTTATTTGAAGCCATTCAGTTGGGAGATAAAACTAGTGTAGAAGCACAAATAAAAAGTATCCCAAATATTGTGAATGCTAAAGACTCTAGAGGGTTTACACCTTTAATATTTGCTTCTTATTTTGATAAAAAAGAGTGTGTAGAGCTATTACTTAAATATAATGCATTGGTAGACGATACAGATGCTTTAGGTAATACAGCACTTATAGGAGTTTCTTTTAAAGGAAATATAGATTTAGCATCACTTTTAATTAAAAATGGAGCAAATGTAAATGCTAAAAATAATCAAGGCATAACTCCAATAATATTTGCTTCAATGTATAATCAAGTAAAAATGATAAAGCTTCTGCAAAACAATAAGGCAGACATTAGCATAAAGGATAATGATGGTAAAACTGCTTTAGATTATGCTAAAGAAAAAGGTTTTGAAGCTATTATTGATTGTTTTAAATAGTATTAACAAAATAAAAAAAATGAATATCCGTATCAATCATAAAGTTTACCGTAAACCTGAACTTGTTTTAGGTTTTCACCATGAAGCATCTATATTTTTAGGTGTTATGTGATGCTGAAACAAGTTTAACATGACACGATAATTAGTATTATGGTAAAAACGGACAATCAAAAAAAAATCCACTTTCTAAAAAGTGGATTTTTTAATGTAATTATTTTTTCTTTTTCTATTTATCTATAGATCCTAAAACACGTTTCATAAAACTATTTAAAGCTTCTTTTTGCGGTGTTCCTTCCTTTATCATTTTATTCACTTCCATTGCACCATACATATTAGAGATTAATTCTCCTATGACATCTAGTTCTTCATCTTTCAAAGAAGGAACTTCTGTTAAAGCTTCTAATGTTTCTATAGTTTCAACAATGTAATCTTCATCATTGTTTTCAATAAATTGTGTTAAGTGTTTTATTACGGGTAATTTCATAGAAAATTTTAGTTTCGTTTTTGCTTTTCAACTCTACTTAGAATAAATTCTAATATTTAAATGAAAACATGTTAAAACCGCTTCTAATGTATACTAGAAGCGGTATTGTTTTATATAACTTCGTTAACTAATTCTTTTAAAACGTCGAACTTGTTAGTTTGTACTTGGTTTACAAAAGTTCCATTTTTAAACGTAGCAAATGTTGGTAAATTATCTACAGTTGCTAACTGTCTAGATTCTGGAAATTTTTCTGCATCTGCAATAACAAATGTTACATTGTCTAACTCTGAAGCTAGTTTTTTAACTTTTGGTTTCATAATACGGCAGTTGCCACACCATGTTGCAGAATATTGTACAACAACAGTTTCGTTATTGGAAACGACTTCGTTTAAATTGTCTTGACTTAATTCTTGTAGCATGACAAAATTAGTTTACGTGAGCAGCTAAATACTCTGCAGTTGCATTTCTATTAGCACCCATTGCTTCTTTTCCTTCTTCCCAGTTTGCAGGGCAAACTTCTCCATTTGTTTGTACGTGAGTGTAAGCATCTACTAAACGTAAAAATTCGTTTACGTTACGTCCAACTGGCATATGGTTAATACCTTCATGGAATACAACACCATCTTCGTCAATTAAGTAAGTTGCTCTGTAAGTTACGTTATCACCATCTACAGTTATCACTCCGGTTTCTTCGTTATACTGCTCATTAGTAACGTCTAAAATTCCTAGAGTAGACGCTAAGTTTCTGTTAGAATCTGCTAAAAGCGGGTAAGTAACACCTTCAATTCCACCATTATCTTTTGCAGTGTTTAACCAAGCGAAGTGTACTTCTGGAGTATCACAAGAGGCTCCAATAACGATAGTATTACGCTTTTCAAATTCTGCTAAAGCAGATTGGAACGCGTGTAACTCGGTTGGGCAAACAAAAGTAAAATCTTTTGGGTACCAGAATAGTAATACTTTTTTCTTATTTTTTTTTGCTTCTTCAAGAACGTTTAATTTGAAAGTATCTCCCATTTCGTTCATTGCATCCACATTTAAGTTTGGGAATTGTTTTCCTACTATTGCCATTGTATTTAATTTTATAATTAATGATTCGTTTTTCAGTGTGCAAAGATACGTTGCATCATGAGAAATTGGAACATTAATAAAATTTTAAATACTTATTTCTTAATAGTATTTATTTATGGTAATTGAAAATGAGTGTATTATGTTTTATTTACTAGTTTTTAATTGCCTTATTTTAATATTAAGTGCAGCAAACAATAGTGTTGTAAATGGACTTAGCCAATTAAATATTGCGTACATAAAATATTGGCTAACATCAACGCCCAACACTCCACTTTGGTAAGCTCCACAAGTATTCCAAGGAATTAATACTGAGGTTACTGTTCCTGAATCTTCTAGTGTTCTACTAAGGTTTTCTGGAGCTAAGCCTTTATCTTCGTAGGCTTGTTTAAACATTTTTCCTGGTATAACTAAGGCTAAATATTGGTCTGAAGCAATTGCATTTAAGCCTAAACAACTTATTACTGTACTGGCAAATAAACCAAAAACAGTGGAAGCAAAAGATAAAAGAGCATTTGTTATTCTAGATAAAGCTCCAATGGCATCCATGACACCTCCAAATACCATGGCACAGCATATTAAATATATTGTCCAAAGCATACCATTCATTCCGCCAGAGCTAAATAGATCATTTAATTTTTCATTATCTGTAGTAATTTGAGTATCAGTAAATATTGAAGTAACAACTGCTCCTAATTTAGATTCAGATAGCCCCGTTAATATTTCTGGTTGAAATATAAAAGCAAATACAGCAGCAAGTAATACCCCTGTTCCTAAAGCTATTAAAGGCTTTGTTTTTAATAAAATTAAAGCAATAACAACTCCTGGTACAATAAAAAGTAATGGAGAAATATTAAAGGTTGAATTTATAGTTGTTAAAAGTCCGCTAACATCTGCACTACCAGTAGTATCAATAGTTGTACTTAAAATAGCAAATACAATTAAAGTTATTAGTATGGTTGGTACAGTAGTAATTGTCATATAACGAATATGCGTAAATAAATCTGTGCCCGCCATAGCAGGTGCTAAGTTTGTTGTATCACTTAAAGGCGACATTTTATCTCCAAAATATGCTCCAGAAATTACAGCTCCAGCAATCATTCCAGTTGGTATACCTAAAGCACTACCAATACCTATTAATGCAATACCAACTGTGGCAGAAGTTGTCCAAGAACTACCAGTTGCAATAGATATTATTGCTGCAATAATTACAGATGCTGGTAAAAATATTGAAGGATTAAGCACTTGCAATCCATAATATACCATGGCAGGAATGATCCCACTAATTAACCAAGTTCCAGCCAAAGCTCCAACTAAAAATAATATCATGATAGGGACAAAAACACTTTTTAAATTCTCCCAGATTTCTTTTAACATAATACCAAACGATACCTTATTGAAAAAACCAACACCAGCAGCAACAACTCCTGCCATTAATAAAATTAATTGGTTAGAGTAATCTCCAAGCATAGCACCATCTGCAAAGAAAATATTATAAGCTAATAAAGCCATTAAAAAAACTACAGGTATTAAAGCCTCCCATATATTTAATTCTTTGTTATCTATTATTTTTTGATCTTCTATATCTATTTCTGAAAGGTTGTCGTCTTGCATTATCATTTGGTTTTTAAGAAATGTAATGTTACGATTTTAGTAGAAGTTATGCAAATTGAATTGCTTACTGTAAATTAGCGTTTTATATGGATTCTATAACTCAAATTGTACTTGGAGCTGCTTGTGGAGAAGCTGTTTTAGGAAAAAAAATAGGAAATAAGGCGCTTTTGTTTGGTGCTATTGGTGGTACTATTCCAGATTTAGATGTTTTTATTGGTCGCTTATTATATAATAATGAGATTGATATTATGTTGTTTCATCGTGGTTTTATGCACTCTATTTTATTTTCTATTTTAGGTGCTTTCCTTTTTGGTTGGCTCGTTCATAAATTATATAATACAGGGAAACGACAGTATTCTACGACAACACAAGATTGGATTAATTTATTCTTTTGGTCCTTACTAACACATCCTATTTTAGATTGTTTTACACCGTATGGCACACAATTATTTGCTCCTTTTTCTAATTATAGAGTAGCTTTTAATACTATAGCAGTGGCAGACCCTATGTATACACTTCCTTTTTTAATTTGTATGCTTATGGTAATGTTTTATAAACGACAGACAAATACACGGCGTTTATATTTAAAACTAGGGTTTGGATTAAGTTCTTTATATATACTATTTACAATTGGAAATAAATTTTATGTAGACTCTGTTTTTAAAAAGACTTTAAATGAAAAAGGGATTACTTATCAACGTTTTAGTACACAGCCTTCTATTTTAAACAATATTTTATGGTACGGTATTGCAGAAACCGAAACGTCTTATTATGTAGGGTTTTACTCTTTATTGGATTCAAAAAATAATTTTACTGATTGGGAAGAGTTGCCAAAAGAAAGAGCCATAGATATTAGTGATTATAAAAACTTAAAGGCTTTATCTTGGTTTAGTAACGCGTACTATAATATTATAAAAAATGAAGATGATACTTTTTCATATCAAGATTTAAGGTACCCAATTGTTAAAACGGAAGACAAATCCTCCTCAGTTTTTAATCTTACATTATTTAAAGATAAAAATCGGTTAAATATGTTGCCATTTGAACCAGACAGAGGCGACTTTAATAAAGTAATGTCTACATTATGGGAACGTTTAAAGGGTGTATAAAAAAAGACCTATAGTTATTTTAAACTGTAGGCCTTTTTTATTGATTTGTTATAGTATTAATTTAATAATGCTTCAGTTTCTATCTTTAATTCTCCTATCATTTTAACCTCATTTTTTATAGTATTAAAATTTGGAGAATGTTGCATTACTCGCTCTATTAGCTTATTGTATTGTTCTTGAGTACCATTACCTTGAACATTAAAAATAAATTTTAATTCAGGAAAACCAGAATTAACTTGCTTATCTATGCCTAAAAAACCATTAAGGTCTAATTCTCCGTCAATTTCAATATTTAACTTGTTAATTTCTATTTTCATTGCAGTAGCCCCGGCCATAAAAGTTACGGCCATGCAACCAGCTAAACCTCCTAGCATGTATTCGGCTGGATTAGGCGCATGGTTTACACCTAATAATTGTGAGGGTTCGTCTATAACAAACTCAAAATCTCTTATAATTTTATGTTCCCCTAAAACCATGTTTTTGGTTTTTACCTTAGTCTTGGTTCCACTTACCCAATCTAAAGAGATGCCATAAGATGCTTTGCCCTCTTTATTACTATCTTTTACTTCGTTAGTAAACTCGCTAAGTCCAGCGATATTAATATTATTTAGCATACCAGTTCTTTTTTAAATACGTTATTAATAGCTTGTTTAAAATCTGAAATTAAGTCTTCAATGTCCTCTATGCCTACAGAAAGGCGTATAAGACCTTCATTGATACCAATATTTTTTTGTTGTTCTTTTGTTAATGAGGCTTGAGAGGTGTTATACGGTAATGATATTAAACTTTCTACACCGCCAAGACTTGTAGCTTCTTTTGGTAATTTTAAGTAACTTAATAATTTGTGTGCGTTAGTATTACCGCCTTCAATTTCAAAACTTATCATACCAGAGTATTTTCCTTTCATCTGTGATAAAGCAAGATCGTGTTGCGTATGTGAGGGTAAACCTGGATAATAGACTCTTTTTATTTTGTCGTGAGTTTCAAAAAAATGAGCCAGTTTTAAAGCATTTTCATTATGTGTTCTCATTCTAAGAGCAAATGTTTTTAAACTACGCTCTAACATAAAACAGGCATGAGGGTCCATAGAACCTCCATTTTTAAGTAATTGTGGCCATATCCTATCTATTAATTTTCTAGAGCCAGATACCGTTCCGCCAATTAAATCCGAATGTCCATTTAAGTACTTTGTCGCAGAATTAACCACTAAATCTACACCCAAATCTAAAGGTTTTACATTGTATGGTGTTAAAAATGTATTATCAATAACGACTCTTAAATTATACTTTTTAGCCAAGGCAACTAAATCTTGTATTGGAGTTATTTTTAAAAGCGGATTTGTTAATGCTTCAAAATATAACACTTTTGTATTGTCTTGTATTGCATTTTCAATAGCTTGTATGTCTGAAGGAGAGGTAAAGGTTACAGACATCCCGTAACGGTATAAATCTTCGTATAGAAAGTTATAAGTACCTCCATAAATGTCTCTTGAAGAGACTACATGGCTTCCTTTATCTAAAATGGCTAATAATGTAGAGGAAATTGCTGCCATACCAGAAGAAAATACAATAGAACTTTCTGCATTTTCTAATGATGATAGCTTTTCTTGTACACTCCATTGCGAAGGATTTCCATACCTAGAATATATCATTTCATCTCTTCCTCGTCCTTCTTCTATAGCTTTATACGAGGCTTCGTTTAAATAGAATGTAGAGCATTGATAAATAGGGGTACCTAAGGCTCCTGTTTTTGGGTCATTGTATTGCCCAGCATGCACAGATTTTGTAGAATCGTTAAATTCTGTGTATGCGTCTTTATGTAGCGAAGGGCCTTTTTCCCTTTTGCGTTTTAAATCATTTAACCACATAAGTTTAGGATGTTTTTATTGAGACTTTGTTATACTGAGACTAATTGTTCTTTTTTTACTACTTCTGTTGTTTTTTTATAAATGGGTGTTGTTTTTAAAATATAATTGTTTAAATATTTAGCATCGTTTTGTACACCACCAAGTGTAGCCGAACCTCTAGTGTGTAGCCATGGTAAACCTAAATAGTATAATCCTTTAGTTTCACTAACACCTCTATAGTTTTTTGGATAATTTTTAGAATCCATTTGTTCACCTTCAATCCAATTAAAATTAGGTTTAAATCCTGTAGCCCATATAATATTTTTTATAGACGAAATAGTTTCTTTCTCAAAAATTATAGACTCTTTATTAGCATCTAAAGTTCTACCAACACAATGCACATTACTTTTTTTAAATAATGCTTTTACATCTGTTCCTATCACTGGCTGTCTACCAT
>NZ_JBSHNS010000544.1:0-5569 GCF_053601635.1 Pontimicrobium sp. MEBiC01747 | reverse complement strand
ATTTATAGTAGTAGGCATAGCGTGTAACCTCTTTATAAACCTGTTTATCAAATATACTTTAATACCCAAAATCATGCCTATATGTTTGCATTAAAATGAAATTAAAACTAAAACAATGCACACTTTAAAGTATGCTAAAATATGAATGAAACAAGATGCATCTAACATGTGACTTAGAATTCAAAAAAGACGTTACAAATCAATCAATCAATCAATTTAAAAACAAACAGTTATGAATACATTACAAATTAATAACCTTACCAAGACCTATCCCAATGGTGTAAAAGCTTTAAACGGAATTAATCTAGAAATCACTAATGGTATGTTTGGTTTATTGGGGTCTAATGGCGCAGGGAAATCATCATTAATGCGCACCATTGCTTCTTTGCAAGAACCCTCTTCAGGACATATTCTGTTTAACGCTATAGATGTCGTTAAGCAACCTCATGAAATTAGAAAACACCTTGGCTATTTACCTCAGGAGTTTGGTGTATATCCAAAAATATCTGCTGAAAAATTATTAAATCATTTGGCCGTTTTAAAGGGTATTATTAATAATAAGGAACGTAAAGAACAGGTTACTGCATTATTACAACAAGTTAATTTGTACCAACACAGAAAGAAGGCTGTTTATACATTTTCTGGTGGAATGCGTCAACGTTTTGGCATAGCACAGGCCTTATTAGCAAATCCGCAATTAATTATTGTAGATGAACCCACGGCTGGTTTAGACCCAGAAGAGAGCAATCGTTTTTTAAACTTGTTGAGTGAAATAGGGGAGAACGTCATTGTTATTCTTTCCACACATATTGTAGAAGATGTAAAAAATTTATGTCCAAAAATGGCCATACTTGCCGATGGAGAAATTATATCTCAAGGCAATCCAACAGATTTAGTGTCGAGTATTGAAGGCAAAATTTGGACAAAAATAATACCTAAAACAGCTATTGATAGTTACAAGAAAACATTTGATGTTATCTCTATAAAACTAGTTTCTGGAGAAACACAAATTCGTGTATTGTCTGAAAACAAACCTGAAGTTGGGTTTAACATCATCACACCTAATTTAGAAGATTATTATTTCGCAACATTGTTTAATCACAACAATTTAAAAGGGTAAGCCATGTTTAAAAAATTATTACAATTCGAAGTTTTTTATCAATTAAAACAGCGCGCATTCCCTATATTTTCAATCTTATTTTTAGCAATGGGGATGTTTGTTGCTAGCCAAGGTCATGCACCAACAGGTATTAACTTTAATGCTACGTTTCAAGTCTATTTTCATGCCAGTCTTTTCACATTAGGTAGTGTTTTTATCATTATGTTTTTTGCTATAAGTGCTATGCTTAGAGACAAACAGCATCATATGGAATCTTTAATTTATAGCTCTTCCATTAAAAAAGGTCACTATTTTTGGAGTCGTTTTTTAGGAACTTTTATTTTTAGTGTTCTTGCTTTTTCACCTTTTCTTTTAGGGTATTTTTTAGGATTGCATTTTTCAAATTTAGATTCAGAACGCCTCGCAGATTTTAATTTGCTAACGTATTTACAGCCGTTTCTTTATATCGTAATTCCTAACATTTTTATCTGTTCAACACTTATATTTTCTGTGAGCACACTCACCAAAAATAGTACAGCGACTTATGTTAGTGCTGTGTTTATTTATATGCTATATTTTGTGAGTTCTATCTTTTTAAACTCGCCATTATTGGCACAATCTGTTCCAGCTTCCCCAGAAAGTATGGCTTTGGCAGCAATTGCAGATCCTTTTGGTATTGCTGCATTTTTTGAGCAAACACAGTATTGGACTCCTTTTCAAAAAAATACGCAGTTGTTGTCGTTTTCAGGATTATTTCTTCTAAACAGAATTATTTGGATGCTTGTTTCAATAGGGGTTCTATTCGCTACCTATAAATTGTTTTCATTCAGAAAGTTAACGAAAAAAGTCAAAAAAGAATCAAGTATAATAAATAACGTACAGCAGTTGTCAATAGCATATAAAACAGTAAAAGCATGCTATAATTTTAAAGGACAAAGCATGGCTTTTTTCACCTTATTAAAAATTGAATTAAAAAATAGTGTTAGAAGTTTGCCTTTTATAGCAGTACTAATTATGTGGCTATGTATTGTTTTTTCAGAATTATATGCAACAGTAGTAAGTGGTGGCGAATATAGTGTAAGCATATATCCGTTTACCAATCAATTAATAAGTTTGATTGTAGATCCATTAACCATTTTTAGTTTAATATTAATCGTTTTCTATAGTTCTGAAATCGTATGGAGAGAGCGAAGCTTAAACTTTAATAGTATTCTTGATGCTACACCAGCCAAAAACTGGGTGTTCTTTTTATCAAAGTTCTTCGCCTTATTATTGTTACCAATACTGTTAATTACCACAGGTATTTTAATGTGTTTAGCATTTCAAATCAGTTTAGATTATTCAAATTTTGAATTCGGTTTATATGCTACGCTTTTTTATTATTACGGAATTCAGCTAGCAGTATTTTGTATGATGGCTTTATTTGTAAATAGCTTGGTTAAAAATAAATATTTGGGCATGGGAATCTTTGGGTTAGTTGTGCTTTTAAGTTTTAAATCTAACATGTTAGGTCTTGAGCATCCATTAACGAGCATTGGTTATTTACCAAGGTTACATTCTAATAATATGGATGGGTTTAATGCATTTTCTAACTTATTTAATCATCTAGCTGTGTTTTGGTTGGCATTAGGGGTACTGTTAGTCATTATTTCTTTTAAAATATGGAATAGAGGCGTAGTAGCTACGTTTTCTTTAAAATGGAAACAATTAAAACAAAATTGGTCTAAATTACAGCAACTAGCATTTGCATTTTTTATGTTATTATTTATTGGCTCTGGAAGTTTAGTGTTTTACAATACAAATATTGTAAATGACTATACAACTAAAAGCGAACGATTGGATTTTCGT
Source organism: Pontimicrobium sp. MEBiC01747 (assembly GCF_053601635.1). Lineage (NCBI taxonomy): Bacteria > Pseudomonadati > Bacteroidota > Flavobacteriia > Flavobacteriales > Flavobacteriaceae > Pontimicrobium > Pontimicrobium sp. MEBiC01747. Next base: position 2,622 of record NZ_JBSHNS010000544.1, on the reverse strand, counting down.
GAGAATTATGAACGAAATTTTAAAAAATATGATAGCCTAGAACGGTTAGTGCGTACAGCAATAAAAACGGAAATAGCCATCTTCCCCAAAGAGCGAAGTTATACGGTAAAAGCATCTAATATGCTGAAAAACAAAGGCAAAAAACCTTTAGCAGAAGTATTTATAACAGAACGGATTCCGTTAGAAAGTATTCGTTTAGAGAATGCAAAACTAGTTACTCATGATAGTGTTTACCAAACGTATTTGTTTAAGTTAAATACCCCTCTACAACCTAACGATTCTATTAAACTTTTTTATAATTTAAAGCATGAGTTAAATGGGTATGACACAGATATATCTATTGTAAATAATGGCACTTATATTAATCGTATGAGCAATTTTGAACCTATTTTAGGGTATAGTTCTGGATTAGAAATCGCAAATAATATAGAGCGTAAAAAAAGGAATTTACCAGAACGTGAAGTAGAAGATAATTCAGATGTACACATGGTTATGGAAGACATTCAATTTGAAAAAGTGAATTTTGAAACCATTATTTCAACCAAAAGTGACCAAACTGCAATTAGTTCGGGTAATTTAATAAACCAATGGGTTGAGAACGGAAGGCATTATTACCACTACAAATCTAAAGACAAAATCATGCCAGCTGTAGGTTATTTTTCAGCAAATTATGAAACAAAAAAAGTGGTGCATAACGGCATTTCAATTGAACAATATTTTGATGCAAATCATGATTTTAATATTGAAACCATTGAAAATAGCATCAAAGAAACTTTAGACTATTGTCAAGATCATTTTGGAGCCTATAATTTCGATTATTTAAGAATTGCTGAAGTTCCTGCACATTGGCCATTTGGAGGCTTTGCGCATCCGGGAGTGATTAGTATGGTTGAGGACAGATTGTATTTAAAAAATGTTAGCCATCCTGAAACCTTTAATTTGGTCGCAAAGCGAACAATTCATGAAGTTGCTCATCAATATTGGGGACACACTTTAACAGCAAAACCAGTCGCAGGGGCTTCTTTATTTGTTGAAGGCTTTGCAAAATACACAGAAGCTGTTGTAATGGAAAAATTATTTGGTAAAAGCGCCATTTATCAATTAACTGAAAATGCTAGAAACAGATATTTTTCAGGACGTTCATTTGCAACTACAATTGAACCGCCTGTTTATAAAGTATATAATGAAGACTATATTGCCTATGGTAAAGCCTTAACTGTTATGTTAGCATTACGAGATTTAATTGGAGAAGAAAACCTAAATAAAGTACTAAAAACAATTACAGACAGACATCGTAATGTTAATAAGTTAGAAGCAAATACCATTGAATTTTTAGACGAAGTTTACAAAGTAGCACCTAAAGAGCAACATGTTTTAATTGCGGACTGGTTTAAACGCGTTATTACCTACGATTTAAGTTTAGAAGATAGTTCTTATAAACTATTAGAAAATGGAACTTATGAAATTTCAGCAACAATAAAAGCGAAGCGTTTTAAGACTTTAAATACTGGAGAAGTAAAACAAATTGCTATTAATGAGCCTATAAAAATTGGTGTTTTTACTACGCATCCCTCTCAGGTGAAAGATGATAGGTCTATTTTATATTTTCAATCAAATCACATCAATAAAGAAATAACTAAGATTAAGTTAATTGTAAAAGAGAAACCTAGATACATTTCAATAGATCCCTTTGGAACAAGGTCTGATCAAAATTATACGGATAATAATTCTAGTTTATAAAAAAACGCCTCATTTAATGAGGCGTTTTTCATGAAATTTAATTCGTTTTAAAACAAATGCTTCTGGGATATTTCATATAAGATGGAGTATCTATTCATTAATAGATAAAAACTTTATAAACTTCTATAATAAACTAGAGATTATCCATAAAATTATAACACTCATTTTCTTTATAGTACTTTAGTATTTTAATATTAAAAATGAAATTAAAATATTTAAAAATAGGGTTGCATTTTTTATTATGGCTGTTATTGTTCATTTATCCGTTGACATCTTTAAATGAGCAATATCTTATTTATAGAAATTGGTTATCGTTAGGCGCTATTTTTATAGCCTTTTACCTTAATTTTTTTGTTTTAGTGGATAACTATTTTCTAAAAAATAAAAAACTTCAATTTTATATACTAAATGTATTTCTTATTGTATTTCTATATATTTTAATAGGGAATATAGTCGGCAATAATTTATTTCATCCATCATTCACTGGAGAGTCACCACGTGAAATTAGAAGTGGTGCAATGACTACAGTTCAAGTTATTTTACCTATAATTTTAAGTATTGGTATGTGTGTCGCGTTGAAAGTAAATACACATTTAAATAAAAATAAGTTATTACTGCAACAAATAAAACAAACTCAATTAAACGCAGAAATTAAATATTTAAAATACCAAGTTCAGCCACACTTTCTATTTAATACACTTAATAATATATATGCATTAATTGATACATCTCCTGTTAAAGCCAAACAATCCATACATACTATGAGTAAAATGATGCGTTATTTATTACATGACGCTTCTAATAATAAAGTTCCACTAGTTAAAGAAATAGAATTTTTAAAGCGTTACCTAGATTTAATGCAATTGAGAGTATCTTCTAATG
>NZ_JBSHNS010000543.1:0-15722 GCF_053601635.1 Pontimicrobium sp. MEBiC01747 | reverse complement strand
ATTAGAGGAGATACTACAAGGTACCAACCTTTTAATATTTATAATATAAAAGACGTTAATATTTATACAAATAGTTCTTTTGAAAACAAAGACAAACCGATAGTAGATACCACTAGGTACGATGGTTTTAACATATACAGCACCGAAAAATTACGTTACACTCCAAAAACGTTAACCAATGCTGTTTTTATTAAACCAAATAGTGTTTTTAGAGATATTGCTAGGCCTAGAACATCTAGAAAATTAAGTAATTTAAAAACATTTAGATACCCACGAATAGATTATATAGAAAACCCAGACACAACGCTTACTGCTAATATTTATTTAACACCATTAAAACGGTTTTCTTTAGGCTTTAGTGCCGAGGCTTCGCAAAGTAATATTCAATCTGTAGGTTTTTCACTAAACCCAAGTTTAATAATACGTAACCTATTTAAGGGGGCAGAAACATTAGAAATTTCGGGAATAGGGTCTATTGGTGCTTCAAAAGATGGAGCGAATGATAGAGATCAGTTTTTTGATATTAATGAGATTGGCGCCAATTTAAACCTATCTATCCCAAGATTATTTTCTCCTTTTAATACCGAAAAAATAATACCTGGTTACATGTTTCCTACTACTAGAATTAGTATGGCAGCTACCAGCCAAACTAATATTGGTTTAGACAAACAAACTTTTACTGGTACCTTTAATTATAGATGGTACCCCAATAGTCGCGTAACTAATAGGTTTGATTTATTTAATGTACAGTTTGTAAAAAACTTAAATACTTCCAATTATTTTGGAGTCTATCAAAACTCATATAATACATTAAATACTATAGCAATAAATTCGGGTTATATTAATTCTGGAGAATCTTTATCTATACCCAATCAAGCAAACCAGTTTATTGAAGATGCAAGTAATGGTACATTAGGAACAACAATTACACCTAGCGATTTACAAACGGTAAATTCTATAAATGAAAGAAAAAACAGACTAACAGAAGACAACCTTATTTTCTCATCTAACTTTAACTATGTTAAAGACAAAAGAGACAATTTATTTGATAATGATTTTTCAATTTTTAGAGCAAAATTAGAATTAGCAGGAAACCTTTTTGCTGCAACATCTAGGATCTTAAATCTAGAAAAAAATGAGAATGGTAAATATGAACTATTTAATGTAGCCTACTCACAATATGTAAAAACAGAATTAGATTATATAAAATACTGGGATCTAGGCAACAAAAATGTATTTGCTATTCGCACCTTTTTTGGTATAGCAATCCCTTATGGTAACTCCTCTAACATTCCATTCTCTAAAAGTTTCTTTGCAGGTGGCGCAAACGATAATCGTGCATGGACGGCATACAACTTAGGTCCAGGAAGTTCAGAAACTACAAATGAGTTTAATGAAGCCAACTTAAAAATTGCATTAAGCGCAGAAAACAGATTTAATATTTTTGGAGACTTAAATGGTGCCTTTTTTATAGACGCTGGTAATATTTGGAATGCTCTAGACGATGTAGAAGACAATGCAGCAACCTTTAATTCTTTTAAATCACTAAAGGACATTGCAATAGGAACAGGATTTGGCTTACGTTGGGATTTTAACTTTTTTGTTCTTAGAGGAGATATTGGCTTTAAAACCTACGATCCATCTTACAGAGACAGAAACAGGTGGTTTAACGACTATAATTTTTCTAATGCAGTATATAATATAGGTATAAACTACCCTTTCTAACCTATAAAATTAACATATACAACTACAACGTTTTCGGCGTTTTATATCTACTTTTCGCGACTAATAATCAAAAAAATGTTTACTTTTGGGCTTCAATTTTTTTCAATTAAAAACTAAAACATGTCACACCAAATAAAACCAGGAGTAGCAACAGGAAAAGAAGTTCAAGCTATATTTAAACTAGCAAAAGAAAAAGGATTCGCTTTACCAGCAGTAAATGTGGTAGGGTCCAATTCTATTAACGGTGTTTTAGAAACCGCTGCAGCTTTAAATGCCCCAGTAATTATTCAGTTTTCTAATGGTGGTGGCGTTTTTAATGCAGGAAAAAGCCTAAGTAACGAAAACCAAAAAGCGGCAATTGCTGGATGTATTGCAGGAGCAAAGCATGTACACTTAATGGCAGAAGCATACGGAGTTCCAGTTATTTTACATACAGATCACTGTGCTAAAAAATTACTACCATGGATAGATGGATTACTAGACGCGAGTGAAAAACACTTTGCAGAAACAGGAAAATCATTATACAGTTCTCACATGATTGACTTAAGTGAAGAGCCTATTGAAGAAAACATAGAAATATGTAAAACCTACCTTGAGCGTATGAGTAAAATGGGGATGACTCTAGAAATAGAATTAGGTATTACTGGAGGAGAAGAAGATGGCGTAGACAATAGTGATGTAGATGAGTCTAAGTTATACACACAACCAGAAGAAGTTGCTTATGCATACGAAGAGTTAAGTAAAATAAGTGATCAATTCACAATTGCAGCAGCATTTGGAAATGTACATGGTGTTTACAAACCAGGTAATGTAAAATTAACACCAAAAATATTAAAGAACTCTCAAGAACATATTTCTGAAAAGTATGGAGTGCCACACAATCATATCGATTTTGTATTCCATGGCGGATCTGGCTCTACAGTAGAAGAAATCCGTGAGGCTATTGGATATGGGGTAATAAAAATGAATATTGATACAGACATGCAATATGCATTTATGACTGGAGTTCGTGATTATATGAAAGATAAAGAAGCCTATTTACAATCTCAAATAGGAAACCCAGAAGGAGAAGAAGTCCCAAATAAAAAACATTACGATCCAAGAGTATGGTTACGTAAAGGTGAAAGTACTTTTGTAGAAAGACTAAAAAAGTCTTTTGAAGACCTTAACAATGTGAATACTTTATAAAATAATTTAAAGCCTTACCACTTAATTAAAAACAAAACTTTAATTTTGCAGTTAGGCTTTATTTATTTTCATTTGTTAAATATTAAATAAATGATGTCTTTTAATAAAACGATATAGGTTGATACAGCTATCATTTATATCCTTAAAACATTAAACCGTAAATAGATATTATGGCTTGGTTCAAAAGAAAAGAAAAAGGTATACAAACCACCACAGAAGAGAAAAAAGACATTCCTAAAGGATTATGGTATAAATCTCCTACTGGAAAAGTAATAGACTCTAAAGAACTAGAAAAAAACTTTTATGTGAGTCCTGAAGATGGTTACCACGTAAGAATAGGAAGTAAAGAATATTTCGAAATATTATTTGATGATAACAAATTCAAAGAGCTAGACGCTAAATTAACTTCGAAAGATCCACTTAAATTTGAGGATACTAAAAAATATCCAGACCGTTTAAAAGCTGCTCAAGAAAAAACAAATCTAATAGATGCCGTACGTACAGCCGTTGGTAAATCTAAAGGAGAAGACTTGGTTATTGCAGCAATGGATTTTAGCTTTATTGGAGGTTCTATGGGTAGTGTTGTAGGAGAAAAAATTGCTAGAGCTGCAGATTACGCTTTAAAAAATAAACTTCCATTCATGATTATCTCTAAATCTGGAGGAGCACGTATGATGGAAGCAGCCTTATCATTAATGCAATTAGCAAAAACATCTTCTAAATTAGCTCAATTAGCAGAAGCTGGACTACCATATATTTCATTATGTACAGACCCAACAACTGGAGGTACAACAGCATCTTTTGCTATGTTAGGAGATATAAATATTGCAGAACCAGGTGCTTTAATAGGTTTTGCAGGCCCAAGAGTTGTAAAAGACACTACTGGAAAAGAATTACCAGAAGGTTTCCAAACTTCGGAGTTTTTATTAGACCATGGATTCCTAGATTTTATATCGCATAGAAAAAATCTAAAAAATAAGATAAATTTATATATCGATTTAATAATGAATCGACCACTAAGAGCATAACTACAATAAAAAAAAGCGACCAATGGTCGCTTTTTTTATTTTCATTACTTTATAAATACGTTATTAAATCACGTATATATACCTAATAATTAACAAGCCATAATATTTAATTTAGAACATTCAAAACAATTAAAACTTAAAATTATGGCAACATATAGCTTAAAAGTAGTAAACAATAGCGTAAACACAGGAGACATAGCTCTTTTTCAATCACCTCCAGATGATTCTCTAGACCTAATGTCTACAGCTTGGTTAACAAAATTAGTCAACCCTAATACTACCTTACAATTTATTTGGGAGCAAGACTACAATCTTGTTTGGGATGAAACTGGTAACCTAGAACCTGGCGTTACTTTTAACGCTTCGCAAGTAGTACCAGCTAGTTTAAAAGATAATAACGAAATAATGTTTACTAAAAGAGATGGAGCCTACCAATTCATTAATCAAAAAAAGGCAGCAAAAGACGATGCTTTTATTATAAATTGCGATGGTACTATTCCTAATAAAAAAGCAGCTGTAGGTATTGGCATGTCGGGAGCTCCAATTTTACTCAGGCAAGCGCAACCCAATATCAATTTTAGCTTTATACCTAGTACTCCTCCAAAATACTGGATTACTTTTGGAAAGTATACACAAGGACAAGTTATAGATACTACTATTATTTACGATCAATCCGCATCAATTGTATTCCCTGCTAATGTGTATAAAATGACAGCGACACTTAATCCAGATAATACCTGGACCATAACACCAAATTAAATTATAATAAAAAGTAAGAAATACGTGAAGAGATAACCACAAACAAACTTAAACAGAATTCTATACTTAATTTATTAAATAGAGATATACTATTAAATAAAAATGATTATATTTGCCGCTTGAAAGAAAAACTTTCATATACATAACAATCATTTACAACAATATTAGAATGTATTTATCAAAAGAAGCAAAAGAAGAAATCTTCGCAAAACACGGTAAAGGAGCAAACGATACTGGTACTGCAGAAGGACAAATTGCATTATTCACTTACAGAATTAACCACTTAACAGAACACTTAAAAAACAATCGTAAAGATTATAATACAGAGCGTTCATTAGTAAAACTAGTAGGTAAAAGAAGAGCTTTACTAGATTACTTAACTAAGAAGGATGTCTTAAGATATCGTGCGATAGTAAAAGAATTAGGATTAAGAAAATAATCTAAATAAAAGACCACGCCTTCGAGCGTGGTTTTTTCTTATATAATAACTCGTTTTGGAAGAGTTTAAACTCCAAAATTGAAGAAGCTAATTATAGTTTTTCATTGGTCACACAACTACTACTACACAACAACACAACGACCATTGTTTAATTAGAATTAAAAAATATTTATGATTCCAAAAGTTTTTAGAGAGGTCATAGACCTTGGAGATGGAAGAGAAATTTCTATCGAAACCGGAAAATTAGCAAAGCAGGCTCATGGTTCTGTTGTTGTTCAGTCAGGAAACTGTATGTTATTATGTACGGTTGTTTCAAATTACAAACAAGCAGATGTAGACTTTTTACCATTAACGGTAGATTACAGAGAAAAGTTTGCAGCAGCAGGTCGTTATCCTGGTGGTTTCTTCAAAAGAGAAGCAAGACCTAGTGATGGTGAAGTATTAACGATGCGTTTAGTGGATCGTGTATTACGTCCATTATTCCCAAAAGACTACCATTCTGAAACTCAAGTAATGATTCAGTTAATGTCTCATGATGATGATGTTATGCCAGATGCTATGGCAGGATTAGCAGCTTCTGCTGCAATTCAATTATCAGATTTTCCATTTGAGTGCCCAATTTCTGAAGCTAGAGTTGGCCGTATTAATGGCGAATTTATTATCAACCCAACCAGAGCACAATTAGAAGAATCTGACATCGATATGATGATTGGTGCTTCAGCTGATTCTGTAATGATGGTTGAAGGTGAAATGGATGAGATTTCTGAAGAAGAAATGACAGAAGCTATTAAGTTTGCACACGAAGCTATTAAAGTACAATGTGCTGCTCAAGTAAAATTAGCTGAAGCCTTTGGTAAAAAAGAAACTCGTGAGTACGAACCAGAAAGAGAAGATGCCGATTTAGCAAAGAAAATTCATGATATGGCATACGACAAAGTGTATGCTGTAGCAAAAGCAGGTTCTTCTAAAAAAGAAAGAGGTGCTGCCTTTGGAGAAATAAAGGAAGAAATTAAAGCTACTTTTTCTGAAGAAGAATTAGAAGACTTTGGAGGGTTAGTTTCTAAATACTACTCTAAAGCAGAAAAAGCTGCTGTTAGAGATTTAACATTAAATGAAGGTTTACGTTTAGATGGACGTAAAACAGATGAAATTAGACCAATTTGGTGTGAGGTAGATTACTTACCATCTACACACGGATCGTCTATATTTACACGTGGAGAAACGCAAGCATTAGCAACAGTTACTTTAGGAACATCTAGAGAAGCTAACCAAATAGACATGCCATCTTACGAAGGAGAAGAGCGTTTCTATTTACACTATAACTTCCCTCCTTTCTCTACTGGAGAAGCGAGACCAATTCGTGGAACATCTCGTCGTGAGGTAGGACACGGAAATTTAGCACAACGTGCTTTAAAAGGAATGGTTCCAGAAGATTGCCCATATACTGTAAGAGTAGTATCTGAAGTATTAGAATCTAACGGGTCGTCTTCGATGGCTACAGTTTGTGCAGGTACAATGGCAATGATGGATGCAGGTGTACAAATGAAAAAACCAGTTTCTGGTATTGCTATGGGGTTAATCTCTGATGCAGATTCTGGAAAATACGCAGTACTATCTGATATTTTAGGAGACGAAGATCACTTAGGTGATATGGACTTTAAAGTTACTGGTACTGCAGACGGTATTACAGCTTGCCAAATGGATATTAAAGTAAAAGGATTGTCTTATGAAATTCTTGTAAATGCTTTAAAACAAGCGCGTGATGGTCGTTTACATATTTTAGGTAAATTAACAGATACTATTGAAACACCTAATGAAGATGTTAAGTCTCACGCACCTAAAATGGTTACTAGAGTTATTCCTAACGAATTTATTGGTGCTTTAATTGGGCCTGGAGGAAAAGTAATTCAAGAACTTCAAAAAGAAACTAATACAACTATCGTAATAAACGAAGATCCTGTAACAGAAGAAGGTATTGTAGAAATATTAGGTACTGGACAAGATGGTATTAATGCTGTATTAGCAAAAATTGATGCCTTGTTGTTTAAACCCCAAGTTGGTAGCATTTACGAAGTAAAAGTTATTAAAATGCTTGACTTTGGTGCTGTAGTAGAATATACAGAAGCTCCAGGAAACGAAGTGTTATTACACGTAAGTGAATTAGCATGGGAACGTACAGAAAATGTATCCGATGTTGTAAACATGGGTGATGTTTTTGACGTTAAGTACTTTGGTATAGATTCTAGAACACGTAAAGAGAAGGTCTCTCGTAAAGCAATTTTACCAAAACCTGAAGGCTACAAACCTAGACCGCCAAGAGAAAATAACGATCGTGGTGGACGTGATAATAAAGGAAGAGATAATAGAGGCGGACGTGATAATCGTCGTGACGATAAAAAGCCTAGAGAAAATTAAAAAGAGTAAAACTCTTTATAACTAATTACACATGAAGCCGTTTAAAATAATTTTAAACGGCTTCATGTATTTAAAAAAGCAGTATATTAACGCCCCCATATAAAAAACATTCAAATTAGTAGGGTATGTTACTTATAAACTGTTTTTTATAGCAGGATTCATCGCTCCTAAATAAAAAATAATAGTAAAGAATTCCCTAAATCCTCTACTTAAAATGACCAAAAAGAACATAATTGCATTGCTATTATTGTTATTTAATACAATTTTAATAGCGCAAACAAGCAAAATAAGTAGAGACAGTATCTTATCTGTAATAAATTCTGGTTTTAAAAACATTGGTATTGATAAAATAGATAAAGCTATTTATGAACTTAATATAAGCTTAGAGTATGGTAAGGCTAATAACGATAATCAAATCATCAAAAATTCTGCTACAGGACTTGGAGCTGCATATATAGCTTTAGATAATTTAAAGAAAGCCAACACCTACTATAATATAGCTCTAAACATAAGTCCAGAAACTATAACATCCGCAGATTACAATAATATTGCGAATTTGTTTGAATTGAAAAAAGACAGCGTTAGCGCTATTAAATATTACAAACTTTCTAGAAAGCTATGCATTAAAAATAAAGATTCTTTTAAAATAATATGGCCAGCTATAAACTTAGCTCTAATTAAACATAATCAAAAAAAATACAATGAGGCTACTTTTTATTTTAAAGAAGTATTGGATAATTTTGTTCCAAACTCATTACATCAACCCCAAATTTTTATAGACTCTAATCTCTATCTCGCAGAAATAAATACAAGGGATAAAAAATATAATGTAGCGCATTCTTACTTAAATAAAGCAGACTCTTTGTCTTTAACACTTAATAAATATGAAGAATTATTTAACTCAGAAAAAATTCGTTATAATATATACAACCAAACAAATCAACCTCTAAAAGCTAAAGAATCTTTACAAAAGCAAATTGAATATATTAGTGTTAGTAAAGACATACAACAAAACAAACTAATTAAAAACAGCAAGCTAGAACAAAAACTATTAGATAAAGAAAGAACGCTTGAATTTACAACTAAACTTAATAACACTCAAAAAGAGACGCTAAGAAAGACCCGCCTTTTCACATATATTGTATTAGTATTTTTAGGTTTAACATCAATAATATTGTATTTATTACAACGCAGTAATTCCTCTCGAAAAAAACTAAACGATGATTTAATCGCTAAAAACAAAGTATTATCTGAAGCTAAAGAAAAAACGGAATATGCTTCAAAACTAAAAGAGAATTTTTTCTCTACTATAAGTCATGAGTTAAGAACACCTTTATATGCTGTTACGGGAATTACAGATATTTTAATCGATGACAACCCAAAGGAAGAGCATATACATTACCTAAAAACATTAAAATCTTCCGGAGAGCACTTACTAGGTTTAATAAATAATATTCTACAAATTAATAAGTTTGATGCTAATAAAATTGAAATTAATACTATAGATTTTAATATCCGATCGCTCATTAGTAATATTAAAGAGTCTTTAAGTTATTTAAAAACAGAAAACAATAATCAGATACATATAGATATCGATGAAGCAATTCCAAGCGCATTGCAAGGAGACTCTTTAAAAATTGCACAAATAATAGTAAACCTTTTAAGTAATGCATTAAAATTTACTAAAAATGGTAATATTTGGATTATTATAAAATGTATTGAAAAAACAGAAAGTACTGTTAATTTAAATATAAAGGTTAAAGATGATGGTATAGGAATCTCTAAAGACATGCAAGCCCAAATTTTCGAGGATTTTTATCAAGAATCTATGAGGTTAGACAGAAACTACGAAGGTACAGGACTTGGTCTAGCCATTGTTAAACGTCTTCTTAATGCTATGGGAAGTGATATAAACGTAAATAGTACTCCTTTAGAGGGTTCTACATTTTATTTTGATTTAACGTTAAATATAAAACAGAAAAACACTGTCGTAGATCGTAAATTAAAAGAACACATAAATTTAGAAGGTAAACATTTTCTAGTAGTCGATGATAATGCTATAAACCTAATGATAACTAGACGTATTTTAGAATCTAAAAATGCAAAAGTAACAGTTGCAGAAAATGGTTTTGAAGCAATAAAAAAAGCAAAAGAACATATTTTTGATATTATATTAATGGATCTGCATATGCCCAAGATGAATGGCTATGCAACGACCAAAGAAATAAAACGCTTTAATACGACAACCCCAGTTATAGCGTTAACAGCTGAAACTTTAGATAATAATAAAAATAAAATTACAGAATCTGGTATTGATAGTATTATTACCAAACCATTTGTAACTGAGAATTTCTTTAATGTGATAAAGAAGTTTCTATAAATACATCTAGCAGATATAAGGTTCATTGTTTTATAATCCATAAGTTAATCCAAGAGTTAGGTAATTCATACCAAAATTAGAAGGAAATCTCTTTTTAAATAAGTTATAGGGTACAAAGAAATAATCTAATTTCAACCCTATATTACTCTTAAAAATAGAGGTTCTTATGGCCGTTCCTATATTAACAAAAATTGTCTCAGCTCCATACACACTATCATTTTCCTCCTTAGGCTTCCCTGTTTCAATATCGGTTTGAAAAAATCCAACGCCTAAACCAGATTTAACATCCCAATAAATTTTCTTATTTATTCTTTTAACTTTGGTAAGCCATACACCCAATACGCCACTTAAAGCAGTTCCTCCTTCTAGCTTTTCGTTATCAGTAAAATATACAATCCTTTTTTCTTCTTTTGGAATAAATAAAGAGGTTCCTATATCTATTCGTAACTTTTCGTCTACTGGAAACCCAATATAAAACCCAAACCCTATGCTTTGCTGCAATGTGTTAGATAAATTGCCTACTGGAATAAAAGTGTTTAACTCTAAAGTATAGGCACTAGCTAATTCCCAATTATAATTATCTGTATCTATATTTTGCGCAGAACTTGTTATGCTAAACATAAACATACCAAGTATAAAAGTTATCTTTTTCATCTTCAAATTTTTATTGTATTCTTTCAAATTCAAAAGATGAATTATATCTATGTCCAGACCCCATTAGTAATAAAAATGCGCCCTCATTACTTACAGCCTCATTAACAATTAAATTATTATTATTTGAAATGGCCAATCTTCTCTTATTATTTAAACAACCTCCAAAAATATATGGTATACCATAACAATCAAGTTGTTTATTATCTAAATAGAACATCCCTTTTCTTAACTTACCAGCTAATTGAGCTTCTTTTATTAAAATATTATTTTCAAATAACTTTACAGATAAGTTATTTTTAATTAATTCTAATTGAACGAAATAATCATTTTGATTATAAGTTAAATTAGACGACTTGTTTTTTTCTTTCCAATACTCATTAACAATCTCTCTATATATGTTAGTATACTTTAATGAATCTTTATCTACATTTTTAAAATTCTTACCAAACCTTTTACTCGGATAAATTTTATATTTTCCACTTATTACAGACAAATTCCCTTCAGAAAGCTTGCTGTAATCTTTTGAGAATTCCCGCTTAGAAAATGACGCACAACTAGTAAATATTGTCATTATTAGTATACCTACTGGTAAAATAAATTTTGCTTTCATAATAATTCAGTTTTAAATTTAATTCAAAATTATTGCTATAATCACACAACTAATGATTATAATCACCAATCATGTATATATTATTTGTGATAATCACAAATAATATATATTTTTAAAACATGTTTCAAGCCACTTTTCTTCTGCATTTAAAAAATGAATTACCCGAAAACACTTCTATTATAGAAGCGGTTGCAACTGCCTTACAAATAAGTTATGATGCCGCACATAGAAGAACGAGTTTAAAAAGCAAACTCTCTTTAGATGAAAGTGTAATGTTAGCTAATTATTACCATTTATCGTTAGATCGCTTATATGAAACTACAGGAGCTCAATTTGTTTCAGTAGAAAAAACAAAGCATATAGAACATGAAAAAGAGTTACAATTATATTTTGAAGAGTCGTATAACTCTCTATTTCCGCTATTAAAACAACACAATAGCAGAATTCTATATTCTGCTAAAGACATTCCTTTATTTTATAATTTAAATGGAGATTTATTAAGTCGTTTTAAATATTATGTATGGCTTAAATTATTAGATCCAACATTTACAAATAAAAGCTTTGAATCTTTCACTCCAAGCCTTTCACTTATTAAAGCTGGCAAAGAATTAGGGAGCTTATATCAAAACTTAAACACTAGCGAAATTTGGGATATAACAACAGTTAATAGCACCTTAAAACAAATTCATTTTTATTTTGAAGCTGGACAAATAGAAACAACAACAGCCTTAAACATGTGCGAATTGTTAAAACTACTAATACAAAATGTAGCAAAAAAAATAACTTCAAGTAATGAAAAATTTCAATTATACTATAACGAGTTACACTTAATGAATAATAATGTATTAGTAAGTACCCCAGAGATACAATCATTATATGTTCCCTTTACTTTATTATCATACTACAAAACAAGCGACAAACAAACCTGTAAAGAGGCCGAAGTATTTTTAAGTAAACAATTACAAAATTCTAAGTTATTAAATACTGCTGGAGAAAAAGAACGCAATTTATTTTTTAATAAAATTCATTCTAAAATAAATGCTTTACAAAAACTAATAGAAGCCACACAAGTATTAGATTTTGAATAAGTTAACATTTAAAATAAAATAATATTGCTCTAAACCGAACTATATAATGAAATAATTTAAACATAAAAAAAAGCCCTAAATAAAAATAATTTAAAACTTTTTGTAACAAAATGTAATCTTTATACGTATAACCATTGACAGCAAATTATTTACCTACAAAAAAATCACACATATTTTAGATGAGACAACTTAAAATTACCAAGCAGGTAACCAATAGAGAGACCGCTTCTTTAGACAAATACTTACAAGAAATAGGAAAGGTTGATCTTATTACAGCAGACGAAGAAGTAGAATTAGCTCAGCGTATTAAAGCTGGCGATCAAATCGCTTTAGAGAAATTAACTAAAGCAAACTTACGTTTCGTTGTATCTGTTGCTAAGCAATATCAAAATCAAGGGTTAACATTACCAGATTTAATTAACGAAGGTAATTTAGGATTAATTAAAGCCGCTCAACGTTTCGATGAAACTCGTGGATTTAAATTTATCTCTTATGCTGTTTGGTGGATTCGTCAATCTATATTGCAAGCGTTAGCTGAGCAATCTCGTATTGTTCGTTTACCGCTTAACAAGATTGGTTCTATTAATAAAATAAATAAAACTTTTGCCTTTTTAGAGCAAGCACATGAGCGTCCGCCAAGTGCAGAAGAAATTGCAAAAGAATTAGATATGACAATTAACGACGTTAAAGAATCTATGAAGAATTCTGGACGTCATGTTAGTATGGATGCGCCTTTAGTAGAAGGTGAAGATTCTAACTTATACGATGTATTAAATAGTGGAGAATCTCCAAATCCAGACAGAGAATTATTACACGAGTCACTACGTACTGAAATAGAAAGAGCTTTAGAGACATTAACTCCGCGAGAAGCAGATGTTATTAGACTTTACTTTGGTTTAGGAAACCAACACCCAATGACATTAGAAGAAATTGGAGAGACTTTCGACTTAACGCGTGAACGTGTAAGACAAATTAAAGAAAAAGCAATTCGTAGGTTAAAACATACATCTAGAAGTAAAATATTAAAAACTTATTTAGGATAAAATAACATCCTAATAACAGTAACAAACAGTTATTCATAACTGTTCGTTTTTTGATTGATGAAAGAACCCACGGCTGATTACCGTGGGTTCATTTTTATAAATAAGTATAGCTCCCCTCTAAAACAATAAGCTATGCTAAAAACAATATGCTATGTTAGTAGTTCTGATATAGATCTAAATATCAGTGATTTAAATGAATTATTTAAAACTACTATAAAAAACAATACCCATTCAAAGATTTCGGGTATCCTAATCTATAAAAACGGTAATTTTTTACAAATTATTGAAGGCGAGGAAAACCAGATAGATAAACTTTACACAAAAATATGTTTAGATGCTAGACATCATGGCACCATTTTAATTATTGAAACAAAAATATGTGATCGTGTTTTTGATAATTATAGTACTGAGTTTCCTATAATTAATAACAATAAGCAAATGTTAAAACTAAAACATTATCTTAATTGGCTCAAAGAAGCAGAATTACATAAGGTTAACAAACTTATTAGAATAATAGAAAACTTTATTGAAATAAAAGTATTGACAGCAATATAATTCTATTATTTTTGCTGAAACAAACAACTCAACAATACTACAATGGCTTCAAAGTTAATTGCCCCTTCGGTACTTGCGGCAGATTTCGCAAACCTTCAACGTGACATAGAAATGGTTAACAGCAGTGATGCAGACTGGTTTCATATAGATATTATGGATGGTGTTTTTGTACCGAATATCTCATTTGGTATGCCTGTTTTAAAAGCGATATCAAAGCATGCTACAAAAACCATAGATGTACATTTAATGATTGTAGATCCAGATCGTTATATTAAAACCTTTGCACAGTTAGGTAGTAATGTGCTTACAGTGCATTACGAAGCATGTACACATCTACACAGAACGCTACAAGCTATTAAGGCTGAAGGCATGCAAGCTGGTGTTGCATTAAACCCACATACTAATGTAAATGTCCTAGAAGATACTATAAACGATATAGACCTAGTATGTATAATGAGTGTAAACCCTGGTTTTGGAGGGCAAAGTTTTATTGAAAACACCTATAATAAAGTAAAGCAATTAAAAGAACTTATTGCTAAAAAAGGAGCTAGCACCAAAATTGAAATAGATGGAGGGGTTACAAATAAAAATGCAAAAGCATTAGTAGATGCTGGAGCAGATGTTTTAGTTGCTGGTAGTTATGTTTTTAAAAGCGACACTCCTGCAGAAACTATTAAAGGCTTAAAAGCTATAGCTAATAGTTAATAGCCATTAAAATTAAAGTTAAGCATTTCCTTAACTTTTGTATAAATCTCTGGAAACTGGCTTTTAAATTCGTGAGGCGTTTCTATAAATGTTTCTATTATTACAGATATAAATTCAAAGTGGTTGGTATACGCATAATCTCTTAAATATTTTGATGTTACCAACCGCTCTTTATAATCTCCATTTTTTTCAAGAAACTCTGTAATCTCTAAAAAAGTATTAAAAAAAATAATAGCTGTAATTCCTTTTTTCTTTAAACAGCTTATATGCAGTGCGTGTATAAACTCATGTATACCGAGGTTTAAATTATCGTTATCTATTTCGTAACCATGTAAAAAATCTTCCCAAGAAAACACAATAGCTTTAAAAGCAGGGTTAAACTCCCCTTTATGGTATTCTTTATTTGTATTAGAAAAAAACACTTTAGGGTATAATAAAACCTTATCTATTAATCTTATTTTATAATCTCTATAACCAAAAGTAACCATTGTTGCCGTTGCAGCCACAAGTACCTTCATTCTATCGGTAACTTCCAAATTATCTTTACCAAAAAATGTTTTATTATTAATAAATTTATTTACTCGATGCTCAAAATAACGCTGGTATTTGGGAGGTAATTTTTGATAGAATTTAAATTCTTTTTTTAACACACTTAATTGCGCTTTTGGCAATGATTTTAACTTTAAATACACGTGATTAAAAAATGGCCTTTTGTGTATTGAAGCATATCTATATTCTAAACTTAAATATATTCTGTAAAACACTAAAAGTATTAAAAATATGGTCGCAAATAATAAAACATATTTAGTTACTAATGGATTTTCAAATTCTTCTTGGGCAAAAATTAAGAGGCGATTCATATAATATAAGTAGGGAAAATCCTGTTTAGGTTACAACTATTTTAAGTTTTTATGTAAGCTAAAATATGAAAACAAACATTAAAAAGTAGACTTCTTCTCAAGTTCTGGTAATACTTGATCTATTCTTTTAGCTAGCTCTGGTAATTTTATTGTGGGGATTGCGGGAAACAAATGATGCTCTAAATGATAAAACATACTAAATGTAATTTTATTTTTCCACCCTTTTCGTTGGGTTCTTGCAAAATTTGGATTTTCTTCTGTATCATGATGTAC
>NZ_JBSHNS010000542.1:0-17813 GCF_053601635.1 Pontimicrobium sp. MEBiC01747 | reverse complement strand
GCTCTAAGGTTTGAGATAAACCTACATTTATTTCTAATGGTAGCGATTCTTGCCTACCTGCGTATGTAGTTATTTGTGTCCCTAGGTTTCTTACAACTATAGTTCCTTGAAATTCTAAATCTTCGTCTATGTATAGTAATGCTAAATCTGTAGCTACACCTAACGAACTGTATTGTTCTAGTGTTGATGTTATTAATTTAACGTTTGCACCTCCATAAAAATCTGAATAGCCAATTTGTAATGCATAACCAAAAGATAAAGCTGCTTCTTTTCCTGTAAAGGGTGATGTTGCTACTCCATTTTCATCATAACCTTCAAAAGTTCCATAATCTACATAAGTCATTCCTGTATGGAAGGTTTGGCGCCTTCTATCCCATGTATAAGCATAAGCAGCTGTTCCGTATGATATTCCGCCTAAATAACTAGAATAGTTTAATGCTAATTGATTATCCATTTCTACATTAATTGTAGAGGGGTTATACAATGCTTGTGTAACATCGTAATCGACAT
This sequence comes from Pontimicrobium sp. MEBiC01747, assembly GCF_053601635.1. Taxonomy (NCBI): domain Bacteria; kingdom Pseudomonadati; phylum Bacteroidota; class Flavobacteriia; order Flavobacteriales; family Flavobacteriaceae; genus Pontimicrobium; species Pontimicrobium sp. MEBiC01747. The sequence goes on along the minus strand of NZ_JBSHNS010000542.1, from coordinate 17,303 downwards.
TTGTTAATACTTTACCTCCTAATGCAGCTTGTCGTGGTGAGGATACTAAATTTAAAAATTGGTACGTAGATTGCCCTCCAAGTTGTGCCAAACAAAAGGAACTATATATGAGGCAAATAAATAGGGCAATTTTTTTTATCATAAAGTTGCAAAGTAACTAAATCTATTTTAGAACGGCTAGAAGTTATTTTTATTTTTTTAATAGTCGTTTTTTTACACTTTATCTTAAGATTAATTGTGTCCCAACTTTAATTATATTAGATTCTAGATTGTTTAATGTTTTTAATTCTGAAACGGTTATACCATTTGTTTTAGCTATACTATATAAGGTTTCTCCTTTTTTAACGACCCAAAATTTTGATTCTGTATTTGTTGATCGTTTAACATACCCAATTTTTAAAGTTTGCCCTATGCTTAATGTATTTGTTTTTATTCCATTAAGTTCTTTAATATGGGCTATACTTATTCCATAATGTTTAGAAATTGCATAAAAAGTCTCACCAGCTTTAACGATATGCAATTTATCTTCACTTTTATTTATTGTGGATTCTATTTCTTTTTTTGGTGTAATAGAATCCACTTCAGTTTTAGCTTTTTCTACTTTTTCATCTATAAATTTATATTCTCCTGTAGACATAGATAATTTTGCAGGTTTACCATCTATTATTACATCGGTAAAACCATCGTCTTCTTGAGAGAATACAAAAATAGAGACTAAAAAAGCTAAAACTGTAGTTACTCTTTTAAGTTTATAATTTCTTCGCATTTTTTACTTTTTGCTTAGTAACAGCAATATCTACAACATCCTTCATATCACTTACATAATGAAATTTTAAACCTTTTAAGTATTCTGGCTTAATTTCTTCAATATCTCTTCTATTATCTTCACATAATAAAATTTCTTTAATACGCGCACGTTTTGCTGCTAATATCTTTTCTTTTATACCGCCTACTGGTAATACTTTACCTCTTAAAGTTATTTCTCCTGTCATGGCTAAGCTTTTCTTTACTTTACGTTGCGTAAATAAAGAGACTAAAGATGTTAACATGGTTACACCTGCACTTGGCCCATCTTTTGGTGTTGCGCCTTCAGGCACGTGGATGTGCACATTGTATTTTTCAAAAACTTCTGGGTTTATTCCAAATTCATCGGCATTAGCTTTTATGTACTCCATTGCTATTGTAGATGATTCTTTCATAACCTTACCTAAGTTTCCTGTAATAGATAGGTTTCCTTTTCCTTTAGATAAAATAGATTCTATAAATAAAATGTCTCCTCCTACTCTAGTCCATGCTAATCCTGTAACTACACCTGCGACATCATTATTTTCGTATTTGTCACGTTCTAGTTTAGGGCCTCCTAATATTTCTATAATATCTTCATTAGAAATCTTAACATTATAGTCTTCTTCCATGGCGATATTTTTAGCAGCATAACGTACAGTTTTTGCAATTTGCTTTTCTAAGCCTCTAACTCCAGATTCTCTAGTATAACCTTCAACAATTTTTTCTAGTTGTGGTTTTGCTACTTTTAAATCTTTATCTGTTAATCCATGTTCTACCAATTGTTTTGGTAATAGGTGACGTTTTCCTATTTCTACTTTCTCTTCTATAGTATAGCCTGTTACATTAATAATTTCCATACGGTCTAGTAATGCTGGCTGTATAGTATTTAAGCTATTAGATGTTGCTATAAACATAACTTTAGATAAGTCGTACCCCATTTCTAAGAAGTTATCGTAGAACTCACTATTTTGTTCTGGATCTAATACTTCTAACATAGCAGAAGAGGGATCGCCTTGATGCGAGTTAGATAGTTTATCTATTTCATCTAAAACAAACACTGGGTTTGATGTTCCTGCCTTTTTAAGACTTTGTATAATTCGCCCTGGCATTGCACCTATATAGGTTTTACGGTGTCCTCTAATTTCTGCTTCGTCTCTTAATCCTCCTAAAGAGATACGTACATATTCTCTTCCTAATGCTTCTGCTATAGATTTTCCTAAAGAGGTTTTACCAACACCAGGAGGCCCATATAAGCACAAAATAGGCGATTTCATATCGTTACGTAGCTTTAATACTGCTAAATATTCTATAATACGTTTTTTAACATCGTCTAATCCGTAATGGTCTCTGTCTAATATTTTCTTAGCGCGTTTTAGGTCGAATTTATCTTCACTAAACTCATTCCAAGGTAAATCTAAAAATAAATCCAAATAGTTACGTTGTATAGAATACTCGGCTACTTGCGGATTCATACGTTGCATTTTAGCTAATTCTTTCTCAAAATGCTTCGCAACTTTTTCGTCCCACTTTTTATCCTTAGCACGTACTCGCATATCTTCTAACTCTTGCTCACTACTAACACCTCCAAGTTCTTCTTGGATGGTTTTCATTTGCTGGTGTAAGAAATACTCACGCTGCTGCTGGTTCATATCACTATGAACTTTAGATTGAATATCGTTTTTAAGCTCCAGTTTTTGGCGCTCGATATTCATAAACTTTAATGTTTTAAGTGCTCGTTCTTTTAAATCATTTGTTTCTAACAGAGATTGTTTTTCTTCTACAGAAAGATTCATGTTAGAAGAGACAAAATTTATTAAAAACGAGTCGCTTTCTATATTTTTTATTGCAAAAGAGGCTTCGCTAGGAATACTCGGGCTGTCTTTTATAATTTGTAATGCTAGCTCTTTAATAGATTCTGTTATAGCATTAAATTCTTTATTTTTTCTAGCTGGTCTTGCTTCTGGAACTTCACTAATTGTAGCTGTTATATAAGGTTCTTCGGTAACAACCTGATTTATTCCAAAACGCTTTTTACCTTGTATAATAACTGTTGTATTACCATCTGGCATTTTTAAAACCTTTAAAATACGGGCAACTGTTCCTACTGGATAAATATCTTCTGCTTTAGGATCCTCAACCTCTTCATCTTTTTGAGAGACTACTCCAATAACTTTACTACCGTTATTAGCATCATTAATTAGCTTAATAGATTTGTCGCGCCCAGCTGTAATAGGAATTACTACACCTGGAAACAATACTGTATTACGCAACGATAGTATAGGTAGAGTTTCTGGTAATTGTTCGTTATTTATTTCTTCTTCGTCTTCTGGAGTCATTAAAGGGATTAATTCTGAATTTTCATCAAAATCCTGTGATGACAAACTGTCAAGACTAATAAAATTAGATTTCTTCATATGTATTTTTAAGTCATTGTGTCATTAAACTTAAAGCATGACGCAATGTTATATTTGTAAAATTAAAACTATTTATACGAAAACACACTGATTAGCAAGTACCTACACTCAATCAATACATTTACATCTACTCATAAAAATCAATTAATATGCCAATTATAAAATAAAAAACAGGTTTAATCCTTGTAAAAAAGTTTTTTACGAAAAAATAAAACTCTAAAAAACAAACAGTTAACAGCTATTTTAAATGTTAAACATTAAAAATATTAAAAAAAATCTCATCAAACTGTAACAAAGAATAGTAACTTAACTCTTTATTATAACAATTTGTTTTTTTTGACACTAACCAATTACAATATCGAACAGCTAATTAAGCTCTGTAAAACCAATGACCAATTCGCGCAATTGGAAATATATAATAGGTACTACAAGGCCATGTACAATACAGCCTACCGAATTGTAAAAGACAGCTTTGAAGCAGAAGATGTAATGCAAGATGCCTTTTTGTTGGCCTTCACAAAACTGGAATCTTTAAAAGACATAAAAACCTTTGGAGCATGGCTAAAACGTATCGTTATAAACAAAAGTATTCATCACTATAATAAAAGTAATAAATACAATGAAGTGCCACTAGACGATGTGTTATATAAAGTTGAAGACAATGATGGAGTTTCAAGCGATTATGAGTTTACTAACTTAAAAGCAAAACAAGTTTTAGAAACCATGAATATGCTTAAAGACAATTACAGAGTGGCTTTAACTTTACATTTAATTGAAGGTTACGATTACGAAGAAATAAGCGAAATCATGTCTATTTCTTATGCTAATTGCAGAACAACAATATCTAGAGCTAAAGATAGCTTAAGGGTAAAAATACAATCCTTAGTTGGATAATAGAAATACAATTATAAATGAATAAAGATAATTTAAATCACCTTTTTGAAAATCTACAGAGCGATTTTGATATCGAAATACCTAACACTGGGCATGAAAATCGTTTTTTAGAAAAACTAAAAGCTAGTAACGAAACACCTGTAGCGTCTACTAAACTTAAACGACGTTTATGGAAACCTTTTATTGGTATTGCAGCTACTATTGCATTAATCTTAACATTAACTTTTTCTATAAATACAGAGAATGAAATTAAAGATTTAGCAAGCGTCTCTCCAGAAATGGCAAATACACAACACTTTTTTAGTGCTGTTATTGAAGAAGAGTTGAGCAAAGTAAAAAAAGAAAGAACACCAGAAACAGAGTTACTTATAGCAGACGCCATGTCTCAAATAGAAATTCTTGAAGAGGAATACCAACTCCTAAAAATAGATTTAACAGAAAGCGGTAACGACAAACGCGTTATTCATGCTATGATTAATAATTTCTTAAACAGAGTAGATTTATTAAAAACGGTATTACAAAGTATAGAAGAAATAAAAACAATTAAACAACATATCGATGAAACGAGCAACACAATATAATATAGCCTTAATATTGCTTTTATTGCCTTTGGTTTTATTTGCCAATCATGATAAAAACAAATATAAAAAGGAAAAAACCATTACAAAACAATTTGATGTTAGTGCAAACGCCACATTAAAGGTTAATAACAGTTATGGTAATTTAAACGTAATTACCTGGAATGAAAACCGAATTGAGTTTGAAATAAAGATAACTACAAGTGGTAAAAATGAAGAAAAAGTGCAGAAAAAATTAGATGAAATTACTATAGATTTTGATGGGTCTCTCAATATGGTTTCTGCAAAAACTATTTTTAATAAAAACAAATCTAAATCTTGGTGGAAATGGGGCAAAAACGACAATGTAAACATGACTATTAATTACATTGTAAAAATGCCAATAACAAATAATGTAGATTTAAGTAATGATTATGGTTCTATAAATTTAGATAGATTAGAAGGACAGGCCATTATAAATTGCGATTACGGAAAAATTACAACAAAGGAGCTATTAGGCGATAATAATAGAATTACTTTCGATTATACAAATAATTGTTTTTTCGAATACATTAAAAGCGCAAAAATAAATGCAGACTACAGTGGTTTTACTATCTCTAAAGCTAATAAAATAGATTTAGTTGCAGATTATACAAAATCTAAAATTGAAATTGTAGAAGATGTAAATTATAATTGCGATTACGGTGCTTTAACCGTAGATAAAGTAAATAATATAGAAGGCAAAGGAAATTACCTTACAGTAAGACTTGGCGATATCTATAAAAACTTATCCATTATTGCAGATTACGGTTCTATACGTGTAGATAGACTTACAAAAAACGCACAAAATGTTACTATAAACTCGGACTACGTTGGTATTAAAATTGGTTATGATAGCGAATATGCTTTCGATTTTGATGTCGATTTGCAATACGGTTCACTAAAAGATAACGATGATGCTTTACAGTTTACAAATAAAAACGTAAGAACTACATCCAAAAATTATTCTGGATATCATAAATCGCAAGGCTCAGGCAACTTAATGAAAATAAATTCTGAGTACGGAAGCATTACATTAAACAAACAATAATTAATACTCAATCAAAAAAAATCAATACATTATGAAAACTTTAAAACAATCAACACTTTTAATCGCAGCATTATTATTTGTATCATTTGCACAAGCACAATGGGGAAGCAAAAAAATAAAAGGTAACGGAAACACTACAAAAATAACCCGAAACACACCTGATTACGACGTTGTAAAATGCGCAGGGTCTATGGACTTTATTTTTGAAAAAGGTACAGAAGGAAATTTAACTCTTGAAGGAGATTCTAACTTACTAGATTATATTATTACAGAAGTAAAGAATGGTACTTTAGTTATTAAAACAAAAAAAGGGTATACGCTAAAAACAGGGTGGAATAAACAAATAAAAATTACTATCCCTTTTCAAGACATAGAAAAAATATCGCTTGCAGGATCTGGAGATGTTATAACTAAAGATACTATAGATTCTAAAAAATTTGAAGTAAGATTAGCTGGCTCAGGAGACATAACTCTAGATGTTAATGCTACAGATGTTTCTGCTGGTGTTTCTGGATCTGGAGATATTACATTAAAAGGGCACACTACAAACTTATCTGCTACTGTAACAGGTTCTGGAGATTTTCATGGATTTTACTTACAAGCAAAAAACACAGAAGCTAAAGTAACAGGTTCTGGAGGTGCAGAAGTTGTTTCTACAAAACGTTTAAAAGCACGTGTTACTGGTTCTGGAGATATAGATTATAAAGGGAACCCAGAAACAAAAGATACTAAAGTAACGGGGTCTGGAGATATTGATGGATAGAATTTAATTTTTTAAATAACAATATAAAACGCTATTCTGTAACGAATAGCGTTTTTTTGTGTCTTATGTTTTGTCACTAAAATAGTATGAAGAATAAACAATATTTAAAAATCCTAGGACTTTATACAATTAGCATATTCTGTATTATAACCTATTTCTTATTATCGAATTCAGAATCTATAATAGAGTTTAATCAAAAAGCAGATAATTATCGAATAGATTATGGATTCTTTTTCTTTATTTTAACTGGATTAGTCAAATATGTATTATTATTAATTGGAATTAGCGTTCCCATAATTCTAACTTTCTTATTATTAAAAAAGAAAACCAAACATAATTAAGCCTTTATAAAACTGCTATTTGAAATATCATATAATAAACACATAAAAACCATATATTTGAAACATGGAAAAAAGTCTAGGTCAACAAACTACAATAGATTATTACGATTGCGATCCGGAGATTATAAATAAAGCTACTACTATAAAGAAAATTCTTGAAAAGGCTGCTAATATCATGAATCTAACTATAGTTAATACTACTATTCATGAATTTTCACCAATAGGTGTAAGCGGTGTTATAGTAATAAAGGAAAGCCATATTGCAATACATACATGGCCAGAGCATAAATATGTAGCACTAGACTTTTTTACATGCAATCACACATCAGATCTAAAAGAAGGTATTTTATGGCTAAAAGAGCAGTTTAAAGCTAAGCGTATAGAAGAGCAATCATCAAATAGAGGATTCTTAAAAAAAATGAGCATTTAAACTATGAGTTTTAAAAGAAAAATTGCTTTGTATTTTGATGATGAGAGAGGTAATACTTTTGGAGATGTTATTGTAGAACACTTTATCTCTGCACTTATTATTATAAATGTTATTGCAATAGTACTGGAATCTTACAATAACATTTATACTCGGTTTCAAACATTTTTTACCTACCTAGAAGCTTTCTCTATTATCGTTTTCTCTTTAGAATATGGTATTAGAATATGGATAGCAGATATTATATATCCACAACTCTCAAAAACTAAAGCAAGGCTAAAATATATTACTTCGTTTATAGGAATTATAGATTTAGCATCAATATTACCATTTTACCTTCCGTTTATCTTTAAAATAGATTTACGTGTAGTTAGAGTATTACGCTTATTGCGTTTACTAAGAATTTTAAAACTAAATAGACATTTTAAATCCTTAAACATTATACGTTCTGTAGTTAATAGAACTAAAAATGAAATTATGGTTACTGTTTTTTTAGTGTTTATACTACTCATTTTGGCTTCGACAATAATGTATAATATAGAAAACGAAGCGCAACCAGATGCCTTCCAGAATATAGGAGAAGCCATGTGGTGGGCAGTTGCTACATTAACAACAGTAGGTTATGGAGATATCTACCCAATTACAGGTTTAGGAAAACTAATGAGCGCAATTATAGCGCTATTAGGAATTGGTTTTGTTGCACTGCCAACAGGAATAATAAGTTCTGCATATATTGATGAAATTAGAAAAGTAAAATCTACAGATAAATGTATCTGCCCACATTGTAATAAAGAAATAGAATAAATATGTTTGGAAATAGTAATAAAGAAAATTACCCTTTACATAAATTAAAACTAGACTATACTTTAACGCTCTTTAAAACAGACTGGAAAATTATAGAAATTGGTGAATACGATTGGGATATGGATAATTCTAGCATAGAATACACCTTACAATCGGCTCATAAAAAAGCCTATCTTGAGGTAGAATTTATAAAAGGAAATTACGAAATAATATACAGCGAAGATGCAACCATAGGCGAAGCCTTTTTAACCGATGCTATTAGAGAAGGTGTTATTTATTTTGAAGGAAAAGAATACGAATTAGAGGAAACCTATACTGGGCAATATAAAAACCCAAATACCTTTACAAGAAGAGAAACTCTAGAATCCTTTTTATTTTATTATAAAGACGATATATTAACTATTGAAAAATGGGATGATGGTACCTATGAAGCTTTTTTAGGTGAAGAAATAAAAGCAAAAAAAATTAAGAATATAAAAGCGAATTAACATGATAAAGCGAATTCTACTAGTCACATTACCTTTAATACTCTTCTCTTGCGGAAATACCGAAAAGCAGTCTAAACAAGTTGCTCAAGAACCTTCTGAAATTATTAGAAAATCTATACCAACAAACGATTTTTCTTTAGTATTAGATGATATGAGTATAAATGAAGAAAATAATGTTTTAGACCACAGACATAAATACAAAGTTTTAGAATTAAAAGGCGACTCTTTACACACAACCACTAAAGGTTGGCAATCTGTAAACAAAACCTTCTTTCAAAAACATCAAAACGATTTAGGTATGGAGATTATATCTAGACATAATGGTAAAACATCATTTACCGCACAACCAGTAGGATTTGGTTGGGCTATAGGTAACGAAAAACATGGAGAATGGGAAGAAACAAGCAAAGACTCTACCAAAACAAATAGCTCAAATTCGCATAGACGTTGGAGAACACACTCTACAAGTCCTTTCCTTTGGTATTGGTTAGGAACACGTAGAAGTGTATACAGAAACGATTATAATAGTTATAGAACATATAATAGTAGTGGACAAAGTTACTACGGAAGAAATGCTTCTAATAATTCTTATGCTTACGGCACAAGAAGCGATTACCAGAAAAAAACGAGGCCTTCATTTTTTTCAAGAAAAACACAAAACAGTAGCCGCTGGAATAACTTAAATAAAAAAACGTCAAGAAGTTCATCTAGATATAGTAGCGGATCTTCTACAAGATCTAGATCTGGTGGAATTGGAAAATAAACATTTTGAAATACACTAAAAAACAAAAATCACTTACTTTAAAAGTAGCATTATTTGCAACAGGAATAAGTGGTATTGTAGCAGAATATATTTTATCTACGCTTGCCTCCTATTTTATAGGTAATGCCATTTTACAATTTACATTAATAGTCTCCATAATGCTCTTTGCTATGGGGCTAGGTAGTAGATTAAGTAAATCGTTAACCCAAAATGTAGTCCTCTATTTTATTGCTACCGAGTTAATACTATCTGTTTTGGTCTCTTTTTCCGCCCTAGTATCCTACATTGTTTATGGCGTTACAGATATTTCATGGTTGGTAATTTACCTGTTATCTATACTTATAGGAATACTAATAGGTCTAGAGATTCCGTTAGCAACCAGAATAAATGATGATTTTGAGGAATTAAGAATAAACATTTCTAATATTCTTGAAAAGGATTATTTTGGCAGCTTAATAGGCGGACTATTCTTTGCTTTCGTGGGCCTCCCGTATTTAGGTTTAACCTACACACCATTTATATTGGGTATTTTAAACTTAGGAGTGTCTTTTTGGTTATTTCTAGTTTTAAAAGAAGCCATTTCAAAAAAAGCACAACGCATTTTAACCATCACTTATATTGTAGTTACAAGTTTAATATTGGCTGGACTCTTTTTTGCAGAACCTATTGTTAAGTATGGAGAACAGGTAAAATATAAAGACAAAATAGTATACAGTAAGCAGACTAAATATCAAAAAATAGTTATTACAAAATGGCAGGATTGGCATTCGCTATACATAAATGGTAATCAGCAATTATCGTCGTTTGATGAGTTTATGTACCACGAACCTATGGTACACTTGCCAATGAATTTAATCGATAAAAAAGCAAACATATTAATATTAGGAGGTGGAGATGGTTGCATAGCTAGAGAGCTCTTTAAATACGATAGTATAGAGAATATAACATTGGTAGACCTAGATGCCGAAATGCTAAATTTAGGAAAAAACAATTCTATTTTTACAGAGTTGAACGAAGGTTCTATGACCAATCCCAAGTTAACAACCGTTGCCGAAGACGCCTTTAATTTTCTAGAAGACAGTAAAACAACTTACGATGCTATTTTTATAGATTTACCAGACCCTAACAATGTAGATTTAAATAAATTATATACTAAAGAGTTTTATTACATCTGCAAATCAAAATTAGCAGATAGAGGTATTTTAATAACCCAATCTGGAAGCCCATATTATGCCACTAAAGCCTTTTATTGTATTGAAAAAACATTACGTGCTGCAGGCTTTAAAACCCTACCCATACACAACCAAGTATTAACGCTAGGAGAATGGGGTTGGATTATTGGAACTAAACAAGACATTACCCAACAACAATTAGCACAAGTAGATATATCTAACTTATCTTTAAAATGGATGACAAATAATTCTATAAATCAAATTACTTCTTTTGGGAAACCTTTAGTAGATACTACAGGGGTTAAAGTAAACACTATTTTTTCACCTAAATTATATACCTATTATAAACAAGGGAATTGGGATTTGTACTAAAAAAAGCAGTTAGTTTTATATAAAACTAACTGCTTTTTTAATATTAATTGTATCTAATAGATTGTATTTTTTACACCATTAGTATTCTATATAGAATTCTCCTTCTGTTATACTATATGTCTGTCCTCCACCTGTTAGCGGTGCGGCAGTAAACTCAAAAGTTCCTTCTATAATTTTATCTGTTGTATTGTGGTTACTAATTGTAATGGTTCCGTCTGCAACATTAGAACTTGTTGTACCAATATTGTACTGTCCTGATGGTTGACTAAAGGTAGAAAAAGTATGTGTGCCAGTAGCAATATCTGCAGGTAAGAAAAAGCCAATACTTTCTAAATTATTCTTAGTCGCCGTAATAGTAAGTATCTCCGTTCCTGCTAAACTTGTTAAAGTTCCTTCTAGTAAGTTTTCCTCAAATTCTACACCATCTACTTTTGCAAAAAAGGTATTATTGTTAGTAGTGCTTATATCTGTAGTATAAGTGATGTTAGTAAATACACCATTAGTAAACTCTTTAGACTCCATTAATGTAGGATTAGTTCCTGTAAAAGAAAATGTTCCAGAAATTGTATTATTAACGTCATCAATTTCTGTAACTATAATCTCACCTTGAGATTCTGTCCCTCCTTGAACTGCCGAAATCCATGAGACTCCACTTGTATTATTTTGCTCTGTATAAACAGCACCATTTATAAGTGGCGGATTACCAAATGAAACACCTAATTGATAAGTACCTGTACCACTTCCATTTATTGTTAACACAACTAATTCATTATTATTATTTCTAAGGCCATTAATATTCATAACATCATCTAAAACAGTAGCAGATACAGACTCTGCAACAAACGTTTGTCCATCAAAATCTACAGAAAAGACACCTTGCTGTGGATTAGGATTATTAGGGTCGTTAGGATCTACAGTAACATCAGGGTTAGTTATAATTAACTCCTCATCCAAAGCTTCATTCTCGCATGTAAAAGCAGATAATAATATAAAAAGTGATAAAAAGGGTACTATTTTTTTCATAATATAAAACATGTAATTTGAGGTAAATATACGGAAGTAGATAATAATAAAATACAATTATTTCTTAGGCACTCTAAAAAGTAAAATTATACCAACTAAAAAGAACACAAATAAACACAAAAAGGCATTACGCATGCTCCCAGTTATTTGGTCTATAGACCCAAAAATAACCATACCTATAACTATTCCTATCTTTTCAGCAACATCAAAAAAGCTAAAGTAAGATGTGGTATCTTCTGTAGCTGGCAAAAATTTAGAATAGGTAGACCTCGCCAAGGATTGAATGCCACCCATAACTAAACCAACAACACCCGCAGTAGCATAAAACTCTATAGGCGTTTCTACAAAATAACCCCAAAAACAAAGCCCCATCCATATCGCATTTATAACTATTAATGTTTTAATGTTTCCAAATTTCGATGAACTTTTAGACGTTAAAAAAGCTCCTAATATAGCAACCACTTGTATAACTAAAATACTAATAATTAACCCTGTAGTTTTTTCACTAGAACTAGCCCAAGCTATTTCTTCCTCTCCAAAATAAACAGCGACCAACATAATGGTTTGTACTGCCATACTAAACACAAAAAAGGCTAGTAAATAGCGTTTTAATCTTAAGTTTAATAATAGCTCATTCCAAACCAGTTTTAACTCCTTAAAACCATTAAAAACAACATCCTTTGTTACTTTATGGCCAGTAGATACGCCTTTAGGTAGTATATAAAAAGAATATTGACTAAAACCTATCCACCAAAGTCCTACAGTAATAAATGAATAACGCATAGCTTTAATAGAAGCGAAATCTTTTGCTTCTTTTAAAGCTTTTTCTATTTCAACTGTTGTACCATTATCTAATATAGATTGTGAAACACTTATATCAAACCCAAAAACATCTGGAAACATCACCATTGCTAAATTGATAATTAATAAAATAACACTACCAATGTATCCCATAGAAAACCCTTTAGCACTAATGCTATCTTGTTGTTCTGGATAAGCAATATCTGGTAAATAGGAATTATAAAATACTAAACTCCCCCAATACCCTATTAATCCCATAAAATAGAATAATAAACTATAGTATATTTCATCAGATTCTATACCAAAGAAATACAAGCCTATACAACCAAGCCCTCCTAGATAACAGAAAAACTTCATAAAGTTCTTTTTATTCCCAACATAATCTGCAATACCAGATAATAATGGCGAGGTAAAAGCTACCACTAAAAATGTAAAAGCGGTAACAAATGTTATAAGTGCCGTGCTTTTAAATTCCATTCCAAAAGCATTAACTATTTTCTCGTCTGATGCATGAGCACGAGTTAAAAATAACGCAGAATAAAAAATGGGGAATATAGAGGACGTAATTGTTAGTGTATATACAGAATTTGCCCAATCGTAAAACGCCCAAGCATTCAATAATTTCTTACTTCCTTTTTCTAGTTTAGCCATAATAAAAAAGCCACTCATTAATGGAGTGGCCTCGAAAATAAGTATTTATTTGTTAACTACGTATTAAAATTTATTTATAGGTCTAAAAGATTGAACTCCAAACTTTTTTGCTTCTGCTTTAGCAGCTGGTGCTAAAGCTGTTAAGTTTTCTATACGTGTTTGTGTTGCTGGGTGTGTACTTAAAAATTCTGGTGGTGCTTGTCCTCCACTAGCTTTTCCCATTCTTCGCCATAGGTTAGCAGCTTCATCTGGGTTATAACCAGCAATAGCTGTTAAATATAATCCTATTTTATCGGCTTCTGTTTCATGGCTTCTACTAAATGGTAACATACCTCCTACTTGAGTTCCTACACCATAAGCTTGATTAAATATTGCTGCTTTTTTTGGGTCTTTAATAGCAATATTTCCAGCTACAGCCCCAAGTTGTTGTGCTAAACCAGCACTCATACGTTGTTGTCCATGGTTTGCTAAAGCATGTGCAACCTCATGTCCCATAATAGCAGCAATGGCAGCTTCGTTTTCTGCAACTGGTAAAATCCCAGTATAAAACACAATTTTACCACCTGGCATACACCAAGCGTTAATTGTTTCGTCGTTTACTAAATTGTACTCCCATTTATAGTCTTTTAAATATCCTTGATATCCATTTGCATTCAACCAACGCTCTGCTGCAACAGCAATTCGCTGCCCTACTCTAGTTATCATTTCTGCATCTGCCGTACCCTTAACAACTTTATTTTCTCCTAAAAACTGATTGTATTGAGCAAAAGAAGTTGGGAATAATTGAGAATTAGGTACAAAAGCTAATGTTTTCTTTCCTGTAAAAGGATTTGTTGCACACGATAAGAACATTACAAGAGTTAATACCGTAATTATACTTGATTTAAATTTCATTATAATAAGATGATTTTTTTTATGAATTATAAATTTACAAAAAGTTAAACAACAATGATGCCATTACAAATTAAAATATTAATACTAAAACCGTTCAATAACACATTTCTTCTATGAAACACCTAAAAATAAGTAATAATAATGTTATCATTTATATGATTTATCGACTCAATGGTTATTATTATAATTATTTAAAATAACTTTACTACATATGAAAAAATTAGCATTATTAGCATTAGCAATACTTTTATTTAACTGCAAAAGCAATTCTCAAGAAGACACTAAAAAAGAAACTGTTTATAAAGTAACAAAAACCAAAGAAGAGTGGAAAAAAGAATTGTCTCAAAAAGCATATTATGTACTTAGAGAGGCTGGAACAGAGAGACCAAATAGTAGTCCATTAAATAAAAATTACAAAGAGGGTACTTATGTGTGTGCAGGTTGCCAAACACCTCTTTTTAAAAGTGATCACAAATTCGATTCTGGTACAGGTTGGCCAAGTTTTGATAGAGAGATAAAGGGCAATGTAGCTTACTCTACAGATTATAAAATAGGGCATGCACGTACCGAAGAACATTGTGCAACATGCGGCGGGCATTTAGGTCATGTATTTAATGATGGCCCAAGAAATACTACAGGCAAAAGACATTGTATAAATGGAGCTGCTTTAAAATTTATACCAAAAGAAGATGAGTAATTACAATATAGAAAAATCTGAAAAGGAGTGGAAAGAACAGCTCACTGAGGAAGAGTATAGAGTTTTAAGAGAAAAAGGAACTGAAAGACCGCATACTGGTAAGTACAATCTTCATTTTGAAGAAGGCACTTACAAATGCGCAGGATGCAATCAGCAATTATTTGAAAGTTCTAGTAAATTTGATGCCCATTGTGGTTGGCCAAGTTTTGACGACTCTATAAAAGGCACTGTAAACTACGTTTTAGACAAAACACACGGTATGATTCGTACAGAAATTGTTTGTTCTAATTGTGGAGGTCATTTAGGTCATGTATTTAACGATGGGCCTACTGAAACTGGTACACGTTATTGTGTAAATTCTGTGAGTATTAACTTCGATAAAGCTAATGAGTAGTTATTTAACAAGCATACTAAAGCAATTTGAATACTACAAAGCGTTAGGCGACAAAACGTTTAACCAATTAACTTTTATAGAATTACAATACAAACCCAATAGCTATGCTAATTCTATTACCATAATTACAAAACATATTGTAGGTAATATGTTATCGCGTTGGACTAATTTTTTAACCGAAGATGGTGAAAAAGAATGGCGTCATCGCGATTCAGAATTTGAAGATTCTTATAATACTAAAGAAGAAGTTCTAATCGCTTGGAACAAAGGCTGGGCTTGTTTATTTGATACTCTAGAGTCTTTAACTTATAAAGATTTAGAGCGCATAATATACATACGTAATCAGGGCCATACAGTTACCGAAGCTATTAACAGACAATTAGCACATTACTCCTATCATATTGGGCAAATAGTTTACATAGGCACGCTTATAAAAAATGAAGATTGGCAATCGTTATCTATAGCAAAAGGGCAATCTTCACATTATAATAAAGATAAATTTAGTAAGGCAAAGGTGCGTAGACATTTTACAGACGATATGTAAAATATATTCTATAGTTTTAGTGTATTTGAAGCTAATTTTTCTTCTAAAATAGCATCTAATTCTTCGGCAGAAGGGTCTACTGCTAGTATTTTACCTTCGCTGCTTATTAAAAACATGCCGCCTCCGCTGTTCATGATACTATATTTTTCCCAAATTTTATTTTCTTTATCCAATTCTATTAATTGTTGCCATGGCCACTGTTCTTTTGCCATAAATTTAGTGTAGCGCTCTAAGTTTTTAAATTCTCCTGCTACTCCTAAAATAGTAAACCCTTTATCTTTATATTTTTCGTAGACTGGTTTAACTAAACGTGTTTTTGCTATACATGGGCCACACCATGTAGCCCACAAATCTAATAACACAATTTTATGTTCTGCTAATACAGATTTTAATTCATGTTTTTTACCCTTAATATCTGGAGCCTTAAAATTAACGTAGTCTCCACCTTCTTTTAGTCCCGTTATTCCAAAAATTAAATTTTGCCCTAAACTACTATAAGGGTGACTAGTAAACTTAGGTTTTAATGCATTATATGCATTTAAAACTTTATCTAATGGTACTTCTCTATATTCAAAGCCTATTAAATCTTCTAATAACAAATCGAAAGACACTAGTGTTGGATGCTTTGATATATAATTATATTTATAGTTTACCATTTCTGTATTAATCGCTTTGTATTCTGCTTCTTTAATTTTTCCTAGTTCACTTTTATCTAAGTTATCTTCTTGTAATTGTTTTTGTTTTTGATATAGTGGTACTTTTTCCTCTTGTGTTTTTGCTTCTTTTAATCGTTTCATCAAGTCTATATAGGCTTGAGATTGAAATGCTTTATAATTGTAAGATTTATATTTTTTATTTATGGCATTGTAACGAGAATAATAATCACTTCTCATTATTTTTTGAAAGTTTTGGTACTCTTCATTTACAACTCCACCAACTACTGTATTATAATCAAAATCTTCATCATTATGTATAACCATTTTAATGGTATCTTGTTCTGAAAATACGGTAACGGCTCTATAATATCCACGTTTTACATCTTCCTCGAATGCTAAATTATAGGACTCTATATCCTTTGCCTTAAATGTGTAATTAAATTTACAGTCTGTAATTGGTATTTTTAACACAGAGTCGTTTCTAAAATCTTCGTACGATTTAACCATCCATAACGTGTTACTATTTGGCCTGCCAATTATCTCACCTATTAAAACCGTTTCTGTTTGTTGTATCGCTGGTTCTTTTAATTCTGGTTTACAAGAAGATATAATAAGAAGTAAAAAAAACAGTTGCTTAATTGCTCTCATTTTCAGTGGGTTAATTTTATGGTAAACATACCTTTTTTAGAGGATAAATTATATTTTTATAACATAAATTATTCTTAATTTCTGCGTGAAAGATAGAATACTTCGTCTGTGCTCAGTACAGGCT
>NZ_JBSHNS010000541.1:0-2511 GCF_053601635.1 Pontimicrobium sp. MEBiC01747 | reverse complement strand
TTTTAGACCTTTCTACACTGCTTATAAAATGTATCTTGCGTATATAAATGACTATTAACACTTAAAAACAAATTACTGTAATAATCATGAAATAAAATTATGGGATGGGTTAAAGACGCTTTAAAAGAATTATCTAAAAATAACAAATGCCAAGTAAGACCACAAGGAGGCTCTATGAAAGGAAGAATAGAATCTGGTCAATTAGTTACTATACAAAGGATAAAACCTGAACAAATAGTAATTAATGATATTGTTTTCGTAAAATGGAAAGATAATTATTTATTGCATATCATTAAAGACATACAAAACGAAAACATTTTAATTGGCAATAATTTAGGTAAATTAAATGGTTGGATTCCTGCAAATAATATTATAGGCAAAGTTATAAAAGTTGAAAACTAACCTGTTAAAAACCAGGATATCTTTACTTTCTATAAGACGCTTAAAAATGGTTATCTTTGAAAATAAGATAAATACATTTTTTTACACTCATTGAAACGTCGTTTTTACTAATTAAATCGTTTAGATCACTCAATGTTGTTTGATACACAATAGCATTGTCTATACATTTGATAAAAACATTATATATTATGACAAAACAATTGAATTTTACACAGACAAGATTTGATGCTTTTAAGAGCACATTTGGTATTTTCGGAATGCTAATTATTGCCCTATTATTTTCTGGTACTGCATATGCTCAGAATAACTTGACTACATCAACAGCAAATCAAGAACTTACAGTTACAGGAACTGTAAGTGATGAAGATGGCCGTTTAGAAGGTGTTAGTATTATTAAAAAAGGAACTGTTATTGGTACAGCTACAGATAAAAATGGCGCTTTTACATTTCCTAAACCATTAAAAGATGGCGACATTTTATTGTTTAGTTATTTAGGTTACGAAACGCAAGAAGTAAAAGTTGAAAAAGACAGAACGGTTATTAATTTAGTCTTAACATCGGATGTTATAGAGGTTATTGGAGCACTACAAACAGATAGTCCCTACAAATCTAAACGTAAATAACACACCATAATAGCTATAAACAGATGAAGACACTGTGGTATATTTTGCCCTTTGTAATTGTATTGCAATCTAATGCTCAACTCTCTGACTTTGGAACTGTAAATTTTTACAAAGCAGATAGTATTGCTTTAGCATACAAAAATGAAGGGTTAAATAATTTACCTCAATTGTCTTATAAACTCACCTCCAATTTAAACACGGACGTAGAAAAATTTAGAGCTATTTATTTATGGGTTTGTACTAACATTGCAAACGATTACAATCTCTATTTAAAAAACAGTAGAAAACGACAACAATTACAGCATCAAGCAGGAAAATTAAACGCTTGGAATGAACGTGTTAAAAAAGAAATATTTCGTAAGCTATTAAAACGTGAAAAAACAATTTGTACAGGTTATGCCTATATTCTAAAAGAGCTTTCTAAACTTGCAAATTTAAACTGTGTTATTGTTAATGGGTATGGTAGGACAAGTACAACAGATATAGGCAAACTCAATATTCCTAATCACTCATGGAATGCTATTAAGTTAAACAATAAATGGTACTTATGCGACCCCACTTGGGCTAGTGGTGTACCAGACCCCAAAACCAATATTTTTGTATTTAAATATAACAATGGTTATTTCTTAACTAATCCAGAGTTATTTGCTGTAAACCATTACCCAATAGACTCTAAATGGTTACTTTTAAATACAAAAACGCCTACGTTTGAAAGTTTTATAGAAGCGCCAATAATTTATAGCAAAGCCTATACAAACCTAGCACTACATGAATCTCCAAAAAAAATGCATCATACAATAGCGAAAGATGAAAGTATAGCTTTCAAGTATACACTTTTAAAACCTGTAGTAGAAGATAACATTTCTCTTTTAATAAACGATGGCAATAATAGTAAAACAATACAACCAGAAAACACACGCATTAAAAACTTAAATTTATCGTTTAACCATCAATTTAACACCACGGGGTTTTATGATGTACATTTATATATTAAAGAAGATCTTATTGCTACCTATACTTTTAGAGTTGAAGACACTAAATAAGTTTACACAAAATGCCAAATACACAAGAAGAAAAGAATTATTGGTCTAAACGTTATCAAGACAATAAAACTGGTTGGGATATTGGAGCGCCTTCTACTCCACTAAAAGTTTACATAGATCAAATTACCAATAAAGATTTAAAAATATTAATTCCTGGTGCTGGTAATTCATACGAAGCAGAGTACTTATTTAATAATGGTTTTAAAAATGTGTATGTATTAGATATTGCTAATGCTCCATTAAAAGCATTATTAAAAAGAGTCCCAAATTTTCCGCTAAATCAACTCATAGAGGGTAACTTTTTTGAGTGTAATAATAATTTCGATTTAATTTTTGAGCAAACCTTTTTTTGTTCCTTTCCTCCTACACTAAATAATCGTAAGTTATATGCTAAAAAGATAAATTCACTTCTAAAACCAGAAGGAAAATTAGTTGGCGTATGG
>NZ_JBSHNS010000540.1:0-2637 GCF_053601635.1 Pontimicrobium sp. MEBiC01747 | reverse complement strand
GTTATGAAATAGAAATTATAAAATGTAAGCTGTATTAAGAGTAATAAGAGTGTCTTTTTTCTTTGTATGAATTTAACGCTCGTTAATATATGTTGCATTGAAGTGGTTATAATATATTTTTAACTTTGTTGTTTGCGCGCTCTCTACATTATTTCATTTTCTAAATTGGTTAATGTCTCCATATTCTCAAAAGAATAATTCTCATCTATTAAACTTATAAATGACTATCTTGTCATAATTTTTTATTTTCCAATTCTGCAAATTTTTGCTTATCAGTTGGTAAAATATCTACTAGCTCAAATCGTTTTTTATCCAAAATATTAAAATCAACAAGGCTTAAATAAAGATCAACTACCTTTCTATCAATCATTATTTTCCCTCCACCAGCCCAATGTCGGTCAGTTCCGTTTTTCTTTATCCCAGAAACCCAATATTCGTCTCCGTTTTCTATATCGTAGTAATTCCCCGCAATTCCTTGTGCATTTGAGTTTCTAAGAGCTTTTCCATTACTATATATAGTTCTGCCAGATTTTGAGAACTCTACCATTCCAATCCATGCAGGCCCATTATTTCCAAATCCACTTTTTAATTCGATGTATTTTAATTCGGGTTTCATTGTTTTTTAGTAGTCTTTAATTTAAAATAATTATTTCTGGATCCCATTTAATAATTTCAAATTGTCTTTTTTTTCGAATTCCTTCATGCTTTTTCCAAGGCCATTTTTTAGATTCATAATCTACTATCAGTTTGTCGTTTTTTAATTCTATTGAATAAACTTTTTTTAGAGATTCTCCTACAGGACAGGACATGTAGTTGGTGTATTTTAATTCACCATTTTCATTAAAGCTAATTCTTTCTCCATATAACTCTTGCCTTTTTAGTCTTAAAGTCTTTGAAATATCAATATCTGTTAAGTCCGCTTTAATCTTTTCTCTTGGAAGTAGACAAACAGTATCTTTATCAAACCATTGTAAAGTACGCCAATCATTTTTTTTCAATATGGATAATGAGTCGACGATTTGTGCTTGACAGAATATAGGAATTAAAAAAACTATGAAAATTATTTTTCTCATTTTAACAATTTTAAAATTCAAGAATGTTATATCCTTAAAGTTAAGCTTAACTTAAGTGCAATGTGCTTTTTATATAATTATTTGCATGAACAAAAACTAAGTTAATAAAAGAAAATGAACCAAAAGAAAATCGAGAAAATTTTCTGAATATGTATTAGAGCAAGCAAAACACTTTTTTGATAAACTGTAAATTAGTTCTATTTGTCTATCACCTCATTTCTCTGCCAGCCTTCGTTATTTTAATCCCAAGGCCCATTTGTAGTCACATTTTTTGCTTTTCCATTCTTGTCAATTTTGTATAAACCGCCTGTACATCCTAACCAAATGGTTCCTTTTGTATCTTTTAAAAAAACCATTGTTGCAGTTGGTACTTTATAATTTACAAATTTATTATCTATATAATTGTAAACACCATTACTTGTTGTACTAATCCATAAATTGTTTGAGTTGTCTTTGTAAATCATAAAAACATCATTTTGGTTCAATCCTTTCATTTTTGGGAAACTAATGAATTTGTGGCCGTTATATATGTTTAATCCGCCGTTACCAAATCGTTTTTTTGTATCAGAGTTATCTTTTTCTGCTACTCTTGTTCCAATCCAAATATGTCCTATTTTGTCTTCCACAATTGATTGAACATTATTAGAACTTAGCCCTTCTTTTGTTGTTAAATGTATAAATGTGTGTCCGTTAAATTTACTGGCTCCGTAACCATCTCTTCCAAACCACATATTTCCTTTTTTATCTTCTGTAATAGCAGTTATCCAATCTTTTGTGTCTGGGTTGACTTTAGTTTCTATTTTGGGGTAAGAAATAGGAAATTTTTTAAATCGAGTGCCGTTAAACTTACAAACTCCATTCCATGTCCCAATCCAAAAAGATCCTTTACTATCAATAAATAAATTGCTTATCATATTGCTGCAAAGCCCATCTTTTTCTGAATAATTTGTAAAATGGTCTCCATTAAATTTAGATAATCCCGCACCAGTTCCAAACCATAAGTTTCCTAAATTATCTTCAATAACGCTCGTTATTCGATTACTAGGTAAACCATCTTTTGTTGTTAAATATTTCAGATTGTTTCCATCAAATCTTGCAACTCCTTTTTCTAAAGTTCCAAACCAAATGTTACCCTTAGAGTCTTGAAATATTTCTACAATATATTCGCCAATTTGCGAACTTATGTTTTTAGGTAGCTTATTAAAGATATTATCATTGTCGTTATTTGAGTGAGATTGTCCTCTACATGAAGTTATAAAAGAGATAACGAAAATTAATAAATAGACTCTTAAAAATAAATAGGATTTTTTCATATTCGTTTTTTTCTCAAACTTAAGACGAAAGATGCTCTTTTGTTATTATGAAATGTAAAATTATGTCAAAGAAGTGTGAATTCTTTGAATTGAAGAACTCAATTTAGAGCATTGTAATTGAAGAAAGGATAATAAGCCTGTAATACGAGTAGTGTGTATGAAAGCCTTTTTTATGATAGAAAGCCGAATACTTTACGATGATAGCTTTAGAGATATTTTATTTAGAAAATAATTAAAGTTCTTTGTTGGGG
>NZ_JBSHNS010000539.1:0-3767 GCF_053601635.1 Pontimicrobium sp. MEBiC01747 | reverse complement strand
TTTAAAAAAAAGTTAAAAAATTTCAAAAAAAAAGAATCGTAAGAAAATAAGTATTAATTATGCTCGTTATTAACATAATAATCTAACGATTACGCTATTATAACCATAAAACCATCATCTCTATAATTATGAAAAGACTCCTATCTATGAGCATGCTTTTAATAAGCACGCTATTCTATGCGCAACAAGGTACCGAAATTCCAGATTTCACACCACCATCACCAGAAGCAGCAGCCATAACACAATATGGTAATGTAGAAATTAACGAATCTACAGGAAAGGCAACAGCATCAGTTCCTGTATACACATATCAATCAGGGCAAATAACAGTACCTATCTCTCTATCCTATGTAGGCAGTGGCGTTAAAGTAAATACACCCAATACATGGACAGGTATTAACTGGACTTTAAATGCAGGTGGAGTAATTTCTAGAACAGTTAATGATGCACCAGACGAGTTAGCACAACAACGCATATTTGAAGCAGATATAGACACATTAGGTTTAGAAGATGGACACTCAAGCGAGAGTACTAACCCAGCAAATAATGCAGGAGTATTACATCAATACTTTACTCACGAACCATGGGATACACAACCCGATATATTTAGTTTTTCGTTTTCAGGCTACGGCGGTAGTTTTTATTTAGACGAAAACTTTAATCCAGTACTTATTAATCGTGATACAGCACTTAAAATAGAAATAGAAGGTAGTTCGGATAACAAAACAAATTTAAAAAACACCAAGGAATTTAAAATAACGACACCAGATGGTGTAAAATATTATTTTGGGGGGAGTGAAGTAGAAACCTCATTAATGGAATACGGTTGGCATACTAATGTGCAACCAGATGCAGATACAGGCTATTATATAAATAGAATTGAACATCCTATTAATGGTATAGTATATTTTGAATATATAAACAATAACAACGTTCCCATAAATTACGAAACCTATACAAGTGCTATACATTCCGCACAAATTTATATGATTCATCCAGGTTCAGGAGGCCACCCAATGCCAAGTAACTTAATTGAAAAAAAGGATGCAGAAGGAAGGTTGCCTCAATATGCACCGGCATTAACAATTAACAGAATAAAAAACGCAAAATTTTTACAACGTATTCACTCTCCAAATAACGGGATTGAAGTTATTTTTAATTCTAACAATACCATTAACGGTGGGAGAAACTTTGAACGCGTCCTAGAATCAATCGTTGTTAAAAATAACAATACAACTTTGCATGAAGTGGAATTTAATTATATTTTTGATTATGACACTAATGGTAATGGTATAGGACAACGTTTCTTTCTAGAGCGAGTAACCATAAACAAAGATTTAAATAACGATGGTTTTAATGCGCACGATTACAAAACCTATACATTTGTTTACAATAATCCCACAGGGCTACCCAATCGTTTTTCTTATGCCCAAGACCACTATGGATTTTATAACGGAGCAGATGATAATACAGGATTATTTCCTACAGTTACTGTGCCAGGAGCCTCAAACTTAATACACCCAATAAACACGTATTCAGATAATGCCAACCGTAGTTTTGTATTCGATAAAAGTTTATATGGTAGTTTAGAACAAATTATATATCCTACAAAAGGAAGCACCGTTTTTGAGTACGAATACCATGCTAAAAAAAAGAAAACAAAAGCTGCAGTTAACCTTAATACCTATAGAAATGATTACCCCGATGAAGGAGGAAGTGGACTAACCTACCCTAATGACCTTAGCGAAGAAGTTATTATAGGAACCTCTACAAATCAAGGTCCTGGTCCAATTGCAGATGAAAGTGGTAATACCACATCAGTATCCTCTTCAGGAATTCTAGAAAACCAAGAGGTCTTAATATATGTAAGTTTTCAGGCGTTAGAGAATATTTATGACCATAATGTACGCGCTAGATTTAAAGTTATAAATGTAACTGATGGTAATACAGAAGAACATAATGAATCTATAGTATTACCTGTTAACTCTAGTATGAACGCAACCTCGTTTATAGCACGAAGAGAACACTCTCATGAGTTCTTAAAAGACAAGCAATATAAAATAGAACTAACCTTAGAGGGTAATACGAGTAAACCCATGCGAGCAAGTTTACGATTTGAATATTACAATGGCTTAGAAGTAGTAAATGGAGGCAACCTTAGAGTAAAACGGGTACACGACAAACCGTCTAACTCAGAAACCACACATGTTAAACGTTATTATTACCTACCAAAAGAAACGATGCTTAACGACCCCTTTAAATATTTAGAGTATTATATAGAACCAAATTATGTGAAACCAACATTGTTTTTAATATCAACAGGGCAAGCGGAAGATGTATTTAACAAATCAATTGATCCCCATCCAGGTGCAATATTAGAATCCAATCCTACTAATATTACAAAAGATGCGTTAGTAAACAATTATAGTACGGTAACTATAAGTTATGGTGGAGATAACTTTGAACAAGGCGGTGTTGAGAAACGATTTAACAAAGACGATGGAAATGTTATTAACATCTATAAAAGCCCTAGAATAGAAACATCGCAATTTGAAAACTTAAAAAGTATTCATGCAGGAGCTTCTTGGCTAAAACTCTCTCACGGTAAACTAAAAAAGGAAACAATATTAACTAAAAAAGCAGATACTTTGTATAAAGCTAACGAAAAACGATTAAGCTATACAAATACAACTAAAAGTAATTTGTTTGCGTACGTTGGCTCCTTTTTTGAAGACATAGGTCCAGGGTTTAGCATGCCTTATACAAGTGTAGGTATGGGACGGTATGAAATTCGTTCCAAAGAAGTATTATTAAAAAACACAATAGAGAAAAACTACATCGATCAAGTTCCTGTAGCCATAGTAAACATACCAGTTGCTACAAATCCATATACTTTTCAGGGCTGGAAAACACAAGACCATGATAACGATGGTACTGTTAACTTTCAAGATGACGATTATTTAGCATTAATTGAAAATTATAATGCATTAATAAATGGAGACGAATCTAATTACAGAAACATCGTAATGACTACCGAGCATGAATATAACTCCTACTCTGGGCAACCTACAAAAACAATAGTTACAACAAGTGACTCAGTAAAAAAGTACGAAACCATTAATCGCTATGCAGACGAAAGCGTTGCTATAGCCAATGGCGATAATACTCAATTAGGACATTATAATAACTTAGAAACTGCACACCGAGTAAGCACACCATTACAAACAGAATCTTACGTAAATATAAATAATAATGTAACACTACTTTCCAAAAACCGAACCCTGTATTCTAATGATTCAGGCAAGATATTACCATTAAAAATTCAAACAGCAAAAGGTAATCAAGACTTGGAGGACCGTATAGAGTTTGTAGACTATGATGGCAATGGAAACCCAACAGAAGTAAGGAAAACTAATGGCTCAATTACAAAATATAGCTATAATAACTTAAATCAAGTCACTAAAAAAATTGAAAATTTTGTAGGCTTAAATAGTAATCCCAATACAAACGGAACAGATTGTGAAAATTTAAGTTCTTTATATCGTGGCGCTTTTGTAACATCCTACTATTACGATGCTACTACCAACCTAATAACACATATTGTAAGTCCAAACTGTCAAACCATTTATTATGAATATGATGAGCAGCATCGCCTAAAATACGTCAAAGACCAAGATGGCAATATATTAAGTAAAAACGAATACAATTACACCACTCAAAACTAATAGCGACATGAAAAAGTTACTAATCATCTTAGCAGCAGTATT
>NZ_JBSHNS010000538.1:0-47247 GCF_053601635.1 Pontimicrobium sp. MEBiC01747 | reverse complement strand
CTTTACACCTAATGGGGATGGGTACCACGATACGTGGAACATCTATGGCTTAGCTGGACAACCAGATGCTATTATTTATATCTTTGACCGTTATGGCAAGCTATTAAAACAACTAAGTCCTTCTGGAAGTGGATGGAATGGTACCTATAATGGCAACCCAATGCCTAATAGTACGTATTGGTTTACGGTACAGTACAGAGAACCGAGCACTAATGAAGTGAAAACGTTTAAGGCCCATTTTGCGTTGAAACGATAAGTTATAGAAAATATTAATACAAAAAAGCCTGAGTTTAAACTCAGGCTTTTTTGTATTAATATTTTGATTGGTTTTATTTAACCTCAAAAGTGATTTTTAAATTTACTCTAAAATCTGATACTTCTCCATCTGTTACACTTGCACTTTGATCTTGTACATAAACAGAACGAATATTTTTAACGCTCTTAGAAGCATGCTTTACTGCTTTTTTTGTTGCGTCTTCCCAACTTTTTTCTGAGTTAGATAATACTTCAATAACTTTTAATACTGCCATAATATATTTATTTAAATTAATAATTTATTAATTTAAAATTACAAATATTGCTATGAAGTCATTGGGTTTTATGATTAAATGAAATTTTTTATTAGATAAACTACCGTTTTTATAGATAAGATTAGCCATTTATAGCCTCAACACTATTTACTTTACCTTTTAACATTTCTTTTAACATGTTTTCTATACCATTTTTTAATGTAAAAGTAGAGGAAGGGCAACCACTACATGCGCCTTGTAAAATAACTTTAACAATTTTAGAGTTAGGATCGTATGATTCAAATTGAATATTCCCTCCATCACTTGCTACAGCTGGCTTAACATATTCTTCTAGGATATTTACTATTTCTTTAGAGATATCATCTAATGTTTCAAAGTGAGCATCAACGTTTTCTGTTGTTTTTTCTATGACTTCAGGAGCATTTAAAGTCACTATTTCTTTTCCGTTTTCAATAAAACTTCTAATAAACTCACGAAGTTCACTTGTAATTTCATTCCAATCTGCAACATCATATTTTGTTATAGACACAAAGTTTTCATCTAAAAACACACTTTTTACAAATGGAAAGTGAAATAACTCTGTAGCTAAGGGTGAGGCTTTAGCTGTATCTATAGAAACAAACTCATAGGCGGCAGTTACTATTTTTTTATTAGCAACAAACTTTAAAACAGAAGGATTTGGGGTGCTTTCTGCATAAACAGTTACAGGTACTTTTTTTGGAGCAATACTTTCTTCTATAACAATACCTCCATCATTTAAATAAGTTTCAATTTGTTCAGCAACTTCATTTTGTACATCTGGCCACTCCACGATATTAAAACGCTCTACTGCAACAAAATTACTTGTAATGTAAACTTTTTTAACAAATGGTAAATAAAATAATTGTTGTGCTAGAGGAGATGATTTTGCTTCGTCTATATTATTAAATTCAAAGCTTTGATGTTGTGTTATAAATTGATTTAATTCAAATTTTATGATCGAATTATTGGAAGTTTCTTGTATTGAGACTTTAAAAGGATTCATTTTGCTCTTTTTTTTTGCAAAAATACTAAAAGAAAAGTAGAGATATCCTATATTTGGATTTTAAAGTAGGGTTTCAATTTATTAAAATGTTTAGTATA
The DNA here is from genome assembly GCF_053601635.1 of Pontimicrobium sp. MEBiC01747. Lineage (NCBI taxonomy): Bacteria > Pseudomonadati > Bacteroidota > Flavobacteriia > Flavobacteriales > Flavobacteriaceae > Pontimicrobium > Pontimicrobium sp. MEBiC01747. The sequence goes on along the minus strand of NZ_JBSHNS010000538.1, from coordinate 45,595 downwards.
TGTGATAAATCCTTTTTATATTGGTAGCTTTAACTTTTGTCTGTCTGTTTATAGCAAGTAAATTTATATATTTGGCTACGTTTATAATTTTTTTGACAAAAGAGAGTTAATAATTAAAGAAGAGGTGTAAATCTAAATACCAACATATTTACCTTGAAAAAAAAGACTATGAGATTACAAAGGTTACTTATTTTAGCAGTTTCAGTATTTTTCTTTACTCAATTTGCTAAGGCTCAAGAGGGGCTGCCAATTTATTCAGATTATTTAACAGATAATTATTATTTAATTCACCCTTCTATGGCTGGAGTTGCTAACTGTTCTAAAGTTAGAATTACTGGACGCCAGCAATGGTTTGGTCAAGATGACGCTCCAAAATTATTAACTGCTAGTATAAATGGTAGAATAGGGGAGTCTCAATCTGGAGTTGGAGGAATTGTTTATTCAGATCAAAATGGATTCCATTCGCAAACTGGAGCTTATTTAACTTATGCTCACCATATATTATTTTCTAGAAATGAAGTAGATTTAAATATGCTATCGTTTGGATTAAGTGCAGGTGCTATACAGTATAAGTTAGATGAAACTACGTTTTTATTTGATGGGCCAGATCCAATTATATCTGGAATAGAGCAATCTGCCACCAATTTTAATGTAGATTTTGGTTTTTCTTACCACTTATACGATTTCTATGCACATGCAACTGTAAAGAATTTATTAAAAAATGATGGTGTTAACTTTAATGAGCAAGGTTTAAGTTTTGATAACCTTAGAACTTATATTGTATCTGTTGGTAATACTTTTAGTAATTACAGTAGTGATTGGAGCTTTGAGCCTTCTGCAATGTTTGTTTATAGAGATGCTACAGAGGAAGCGTTTTTTGATATTAATGCAAAAGCATACAAATCAATGGACTTTGGAAAAGTATGGGGAGGTTTATCATATAGAAGAAGTTTAGATGGAGCTGAGTTTGTTGATGGGTCTGGAGTAAGTAGTCAAAAATTACAATACATTACACCAATTTTAGGGGTTGATGTAAATAACTTTGTATTTGCATATACATATAGTTACCAATCTAATTCAGTTGTATTTAATAATGGAGGATTTCACCAAATAACATTAGGATATAACTTTGGTTGTAGAAAAGAACATTATAGCTGTAACTGTCCAGCAATTAACTAAGCCGTTAATTATTATATTATACAAAAGCGCCTCGATTATTAATCGAGGCGCTTTTTGTTTAGATGCAATTCAAGCTTTTTATTTATTCCCAGTTATAATTTTTATATTTTGCTTGTGCTTTTATAGCCTTAATCATAGCGTTTTCTAAGTCGTTAGTTTGAGACTTATTTTGTTTAAGGATATGTTGTTTGCGTTTGGTGTTAAGCTCCTGAATTTTCTTTTGTATGGCTTTACGTTCCTCTCTTTTTTTAGAAATATATGCCTTTATAGCTTCTTTACTTTTATTTTTTAATTCTATAGGTAATTCGTCTTGCTTTAACTCTTCATATTTAAAGTTTTCATCTTCTGAAGCATCTATTAAATCCCAATTAGAATTTTTATATAGGTGAGAGCTTTTACTTACCGTTCTGCTTACAGCATTGGCATTACTATATCCTTTAGCATTAAAATCCTGCTCGACTTGTAACTCCATCTTTTCTTTTCCTATGGCATTATAGGTAACATAGGTGTTATTTAATTTTTTATTATATTCTAATATATCATCATCGTATGGAGTAGAGACATAGGCTGTTGCTTTATTGTGGTTAATAGAAATGTAGTTGCCTTTTGTAATATCTGCACCATCTTTCCAAAAACCAGAAACACCTTGTTCATAATCTCCGCAGAAAATAGTATTAATAGTTATCGCTTTGTTTATAGCTTTTTTAGAAGCCTCTTTATAACTTACTTTTCCTTGAGTAAAAGGCTCATTACCTGCAATAAAAATTAATTTTAAGTCATTAGGGTTACTACCCCATTTTAATTGATCTAAAGCCGTAGTAATAACCTGTCCGCAATATTCGTTACCTCCTTTTGTTGTTAAAGAAAATAATTGCTTAGATATTTCATCTAAATCATTACTAAAAGCTAGTACTTGTCGTATAAAACCTTCCTCTCCATTTAAATTGTCATTTCCATATTCGTATAATGCTATTTCTAAGTTTGGCTTTTTATTGTTGCATTTAGCGTAAGAGAGTTCATTGACAATATCCCACAATTGTGCTTTAGCTTGATCTATTAACCCATCCATACTATTACTAGTGTCTAATAAAAGTGCTACTTTTATATAGTGTTTTGGCGGTGTATTCGTACTTGCTTTATTAAAAGCATAACTGTCGTTTTCTTTTTTTGTATTGGCGTTACACGACGTAAATAGTAATAGTGTAACTATTGTTAGTGTTGTGATAATCGATTTCATGTGTTTATAATTTTTTGATTTACAATGGTCACATGCTGTTCGCTATTAATCATGTCCTTGAATGATAAAGATTTTAGCATGCTCGTTTCATACTATTGTGATATTAATGTTTTTCTTGTTTTGTTTCAAACTCGTAAGACACCGTTAAGGTCATTACATATTGAATACCAATTTTGGGAGAGATTGTCCCGATAACTTTATCGAAAGCAGATGGGTTTTCACCCTCATGGTAAAAGGTTTTATGCTTTCTCGCTTCTTTCTTTATATAGTGTGCTGAGTAATTTCTATTGGTAACAGATAAATTAGAAGATTCTACAGCTTGATACTGTTTATATTGAGATTTAGGGTGTACACTATAAAATTTATCTGAAACAATATGAATTGCCTTTTTAAATTTTGGTTTCGCTAGTTTGGAGTATATTCTTTTGCGTTGTTCAACTATTTTAATACACTCATCAAATAAGGTTTCATACACTTCATCTTCAGAATCATTTACATAATCCACTTTAATAACGTCGTATATGTCCTGTTCCGAACTAAGTTCTATAACAGCATCGATGTCATTAATATTTTTAAGTTTAATGATTAGGTTTTTCTTAATTTCAAACCCTTTTTGGTATTGCGAAGCTTTACTACTTTCAATGTTGTAATCGTAGATTTTAGTTTGTGTTATAAAATCAACGTAGAAGTCTTCGTCTGTAAGACCTAATGTTTTTAAAGCCTTTTTTAAGTTACTAATTCTAGTATTAATTTTTGTGTTACAAGCTTTAACTGTCTGTGCTTCTTGATTAATACCTAATGTGACTATAAAACTATTAGGTAACTTATTTAATAATACTTGAGATGTAATGGTTAAGCCATTAGTATTGGTTTGGATGCTGTTTCTGGTTAGCCTTACACCCGCATTGTAATTGTTTTTATTATAGATTTGATTACCTGTAATTTGAGCGTAACTCATATAGGTGGAACAATATAAGAAAAGGACTAGTATGTATCTGTGTGCTAAAATCATAATATTAATTTTCTAGTTTTAACTCTTTTAAATTAATTGCACCATCATTAGATATAATGAAGTATTTGTTTTTTATAACCTCTTTTTCAATTGGTTTTACGGCTTTAGGTTTAGGGCTATACTGTAATTTAATTTCCATTCCTATTTGTATAACAGGTTCTACAATTGCAGGATTAATAACCACATCGTAGTCTTTAAAAGTAATAGGATCGTAGTAATACGATGTTTGTTTTTTTGCAGTAACAATACCTTTTTTTTTATTAATAGCTTCTAAAGAGATACTATTAAATGCTTGATAGTTTTTATAAAACTCTCTTGGAAAATGACAATATTTTGTGTCTGCTATATTTGGAGTATATGTTTTTAAATCGAAGCCTAAGTCGCTATAAAATTGTTTTTTTTCTTTTAAGGTTTTTAATATTTCCAAACGTAGTTTGGTATATACCTGTTGTATGTTATCTATAAAATAGTCAACTTTAACTAAGTTGTATATTTCATTATTTGCACAAGCAGAAAGGATGTTTTCAAATTGTTCTACTTTATTAAATTTAATATGAATGTTCTGTTGTAATTCAAACCCTTTTGGAACTTCATTATACTTTTTACTAAATAATTTACGTTCTACAACCGTTTCATAAACAGGTACAAACGAGATAACATCTATTACAAAATCCTTAGGAAGGATTCCTTTAGATAAAAGCGTGCTTTTTACTTTAGCTATACGTTCTCTCATTAAGGTATTTGCTTCTTCAGATGTTTTTCCAATTTGTGTAACATTAAAAACAGCAGTGTATGCATCTGCAACAACATTATGTAGTGCTTTTACATTTATTGTAATTGTTGGATTAGGAACTAAATTAGCATGCCTAAAGTTATTTACTTGGTTGTTGTAAATAGTCGCATTTCCTAAAGCTTTTGAGCTCATTACGTTTTGCCTAGAAATAGTTGTTGCATTACCTCTTATTTGAGCTTGGCAAAAAATAGAAGAGGTTAATAATAGAATTAAAATTTTAGTTTTCATGTGCTTGTATATAAATAATTTGCTGATAAACATATGTTTAAGTTTTTTATAAGTAAACAGATAATGAGCGAACTCTACTAGTAAATGAGTGAAGAGGACAAAAAAATGAGTAAAGCTTTATATTTAGGCTTAAACAGCCTACTGTTTTACAGTTAGCTATTTTATTATACCAACTAAAGTGTGTAAGTTTATCCTTTAGTAATTAAAAAGAAATGAAATTTAGAATTATATATATAGTATTATGTTTTTTATTGTTATGTCCTGTTATAACCATAGCGCAAAGCGACATGCATAATGAAGGGAAAGAAGCATTACCCCTTTTTACGGTTAGAGGCTTTGTAAGAGAGAATGATACATATAACCCAATTAAAGATGCCAATATAGAAGTTAATGGAGGTGCTTATACGTCTTCTAACCTTGCTGGAGAGTTTAGAATTCAAGTAAGAAAAGGAGACGAGTTAAGAATTAGCCACAAAGATTTTGAAACCATATACCATACAATAAAAGATAATGAAAGAATAATTGTAGATGTATTACCAAATACAGAAAGGTCTGGAGTTTTTAAAAACAAAAGAAACACAACCTTTAATAGTACTATAGATTCTGCAATTGTTTACAAGAAGAAATCTATAGAAAAAAGTGTGCAATTTATAACCGAAAGTATTAAGCAAAGTAAATCTGTAAAAAATAATGCAGAAGCTTACGAGGTTTTAGCAGACGTTTATATGTATTGGAAACAATACGATTTGGCAGTTAATTATTACAGAATTAGCCTTAATAGCTTAAAAACAAATGAAGTAAGCTTAAAATTAGCAGAAGCTTATAAAAAGAATAAAAACTATCAAGAAAGTTTATCTGTATATAAAGATTTAAAAGAAGAAGAGTTATCTAATTATCAGTTAGTAGAATTCCATGAGGGAGTTGGAGATGTCTATTTTGAAATCAACAAATATGAAAAAGCAATAGAAGCATATAATAAAGGATTAGAAAAAGCAAAACAGCATTTAATCTCCTTAAAGGTTACTAACTTAAATTCTAAAATAGCAGAATCGTATAATAAAAAAGGAGCTATAAATAAAGCCGAAGAATATTTTGACAATTCTTTAGATTTGGCTTCTAAACAGAATAAAACTAGAGCTGTAGAAGAAAAGCTAAAAGTAGCAAATTTTAATAATTCTAATCAGTTTTTTGATAGGGAAATAGAGTTACGAAAAGAATCTATAGAAGTTATTAAAGACATTGAAAAAGATTCTATAATAGATAACGAAAGCCCTTTAACAGTACAAAAACAAAACTATAAAATTGGGAATGCCTATTATTTACAACGAAATTATAAAGCGGCTATTCCTTATTTAAAGGAAAGCATAAAAGAGGCCGAAGAGAAAGAAGATTTAATTGTAGAGTATGACGCGGCACGAAAACTAACCGAAGTGTATGAAGATGCTGGAGACTATGTTAATGCATTAAAAGCATATAAAGAGTATACAAAATCTGTAGAAAAGCTGAATAAGAAAATGAATGACGACATTATAAGGGCAAAGCGTTCTAGTCAAAAAATAAGAAATGATGCAGCGAGAATAAAATCTTTAGAGTCTAATACAGAGTTGAATAGGGCGCTAAGTGATGAAAAAGATAAAAACCAAAAAATTATTATTTACTCTCTTATAGGCGGTGTGTTTTTATTACTGTTTACGGCCTATTTAATGTTTAAGTATATAAAACAACAACGATTAGCTAATAATTTATTAGCATTAAAATCGTTACGAAGCCAGATGAACCCACATTTTATATTTAATGCTTTAAACTCGGTAAATAGTTTTATAGCTACTAACGATGAAAGAACAGCAAATAAGTATTTATCGGATTTTTCAAAGTTAATGAGAGCCGTTTTAGAGAATAGTGAGGAAGATTTTATCCCTTTACAAAAAGAAGTAGAGTTATTAGATTTATATACTAAGTTAGAACATTTTAGATTTAAAGATAAATTTGATTATAGTATAACAGTAGACGACACTATAGACGTCGAGGCATTCCAGATACCGCCTATGCTGTTACAACCTTATATAGAAAATGCCGTATGGCATGGGTTAAGATATAAAGAAAGTAAAGGTAAACTGGACATCTCAATTACAAAAAAATCTGAAGACGAAATAGAAATTATAGTTGCAGATGATGGTATTGGACGTGAAAAATCGAAAGCATTAAAAACGCAAAATCAACAAAAACAAAATTCAAAAGGCATGGGAAACATCAAAAAACGTGTTACAATACTTAACGAGATGTATAAAGATAAAGTTGATGTGTTTATTGATGATTATCAGGACGAAGGAGATAAAGGAACAAAAGTTGTGGTGACCTTAAAAAAAGACTAGAATTAAGCTAATTAGACTTATTATGAAGCAAACATTTAAAAAACGATTAAAAAAAGGAATACTGTACTTAATAATAGTATTCATTGTACTATTCTTATTTAGATTGGCCTATGGTTATACCATTAAAATAAATGAATACGAGCAAGCAAATACATTTTTTCAAGAAATAGCTAACTCTAGAGTTAATTATGCTTCAAAAAAATATAAAATTAAAGCGAATACAAATGCGCCTCAAGGGGCAATAAGTGTAGATCAGAAATACGAGAAAATAGCAACTGTAAATACAAAATCTTCAGAGTTTGAGAAAGAAAAGAAAAACGTTACAGCGGCTATAAAAAGCGAAGATGCTATTATTCAGTTTGAGCAAAATAGCGGAAATAAAGGGCGTCGTAGATTACAGTTATTAATAGGAGTACAACCAGATCGATTTGATAATTTATATGCAGAGTTGTCTAAGATAGGTAATGTACAGTCTAAAGAAATAACTAAAAAAGATAAAACAAACGAGTATAAGCAGCTAAACGCTAAAAAAGAATCGCTATTAAAAATAAGAACATCGTTAATAGAATTAAAAACTAAAGGGGGCAAAATAGAAGAATATATAGATCTTGAAAACAGAATTTTAAGTATAGAAGAAGCGTTACAAGATTTAGGTGTGCAATTAGGAAATTATGATGCTGAGAATGAGTTTTGTACTATAAAATTTTCGCTTGCTGAAGGTGTAAAACAAGAAATAAGCATGCTACATCGTATAAAAGTAGCTTTAGAGTGGGCGGTTTCTACTTACCTACAGCTGTTATTAATTCTATTTTTTATTACAGGATTTGTCTATTTCGTGTTATTAATATTAGACAAACTAAATCTATTTAAATCAATCATAAAAAAACTTCAGGACTAAAATGAAATTAAAATCAATTATAGTTGAAGACGAAGAAACAAGTAGAGAAATACTAAAAAACTACTTAAGTAAATATTGCCCAAATGTTGAAATATTAGGCGAAGCTGCAAACATAAATGAAGCCTTAGAATTAATTAGAAAAGAGCCCTTAGACCTAGTGTTTTTAGATGTAGAAATGCCATATGGTAATGCTTTCGACTTATTAGAAAAAGTGGGCGACAGAACGTTTGAGACGATCTTTGTTACTGCCTACAATCACTATGCTATAGACGCTTTAAATGCTCATGCATCTTATTATTTAATGAAGCCTATTTCTATAGACGAATTAATAAAAGCTGTAGATTATGTTGTGGAAATAAAAACAAAAGAAGAAGCATTGCAAGACCAAGTTCTAGTGCCAAAAACTACACAAAAGGTCGATGGTAAAATAACAATACCGCAACAAGATGGTTTCGAGGTTTTAAACACTGCAGATATTTTGTTTTGTAAAGCAGATGATAATTACACCGAAATATACTTAAACTCCAATAAAAAGAAAGTCGTTAGTAAAACACTTAAGTATTTCGAAGATGTGCTAAAAGATTCTAATTTTGCAAGAATACATAAAAGCTACTTAGTTAATGTTAATGAAATAGTAAAATACATTAAAGGAAAGGGTGGGAGTGTGATTTTAACTAATGGACAAGAGGTTATGGTTTCTGCCAATAAAAAAGCCGAACTATTATCGTACTTTAAATAATTATAAAACTTAATATATGCCAATTATAAAACCCGTAAATGGTAAGACACCACAAATACCTGAAGATTGCTATATTGCTGAAAATGCAACAATTGTTGGCGATGTAAAAATGGGAGTACAATGTAGTATCTGGTTTAATGCTGTACTAAGAGGAGACGTACATTATATTACATTAGGTAATAAAGTAAATGTACAGGATGGAGCAGTAGTACATTGTACTTATAAAAAATACCCAACAACTATTGGTAATAATGTATCTATAGGACATAATGCTATTGTACATGGCTGCATTATTCATGATAATGTGCTTATAGGTATGGGGAGTATTGTTATGGATAATTGTGTTGTAGAAAGTAACAGCATTGTTGCAGCAGGAGCAGTAGTTACACAAAATACTGTTGTAGAATCTGGAAGCATTTATGCAGGTGTACCTGCAAAAAAAGTAAAGGATATAAGTAAAGAGCTTATTAATGGAGAAATTAACAGAATTGCAGAAAATTATGTTAAGTACTCAGGTTGGTTTAAATAATTATAAACTCTAGTAAAGTAAGCACAATGCTTAATTCTATAAGGGACTAAAAGTTACAGATTTATATGTTTTTTAATAGTATTAATTAAATCATCAACAGTTTCTAGTTTGTTAATAACGCTTGTTTTTAACAATGGCTGAAGTGTATTATTATCTTCTCTTAAAATAATAGGATAAGTAAAGTAAGTGTCTTTATATTTTGCTTCAAATTCATCGGTATGTAAAAAGTCCATATCAATAGTACTTTGTAGTCTAAAGGCTTTCCATGTTTTATTTTCAGAAAAAGTATTATGTGTTATAGCACAAAGGTTACAGGCATACGTTTCTGGACGAAATAATTTATGGGCAACATCTAAAACCATGTTCCCAATTCCCGAATTGGCATTATAAATAAATAGCAGTTTACTCATTACCTTTTAGTCTAATAGTATCTAGAAAACTTACTCGAAGGCGTTGAGAATAGTAGTAACTTAGAAGGTTAAGAACTTAAAAGTCTAAAAAAGAAACATTATAGTGTTTGCCCAGTAAAGAGCTCATAACATCTGCATTATTGGCATTAGTAAAAAACTGATGCTTAGGTTTCATTACTGTTGGGTTTAACAATGCATTAGCTTCTAAAACTGTTTTAGTGTGCTTAGCTACTGCCTCGCCCGAATCTATAATTTTAATGTGTTGAGGTAATATTTTAATAAGTTGAGGGATAAGATATGGGTAATGTGTACAGCCTAAAACTAAATAATCTATATTGGCGTTTAGCATGGGTTGCATATATAGTTTAAGTAAGTCCTGCATAGTTTTAGAGTTTATATTACCACTTTCTATTAATGGAACAATGCCTTCTCCTACACGCTCTATAATTGTAATGCCATTAGAGTATAAATCTGTAGTTTCATGAAATAAATGACTTGTAAGAGTCCCTTTAGTTGCTAAAACGCCGATAGCTTTAGTTTTTGTTTGTAAAGCAGCAGGTTTTATAGCTGGTTCTATACCTATAAAAGGAACAGAGTATCGTTTTCTTAATACTTTTATAGCATTAGTTGTAGCGGTATTACAAGCGACTACAATAAGCTTACAGCCTTTGGCTATTAAAAACTCTGTGTTTTTAATACTAAGTTTTATAATTTTATCTTCTCCTTTAGGTCCATAAGGTGCGTGTTTACTATCTGCTAAATAAATAGTACTTTCGTTAGGTAAAAGTGTGTAGATCTCTTTCCATATAGAAGTGCCACCAACTCCAGAATCGAATATGCCTATTGGTTGTTTATTCATTTTAGTTTTATCTCTGCTAAATTTATGGTTTTTTTAATTATAAAGTAGTAAAAATGTGCAGCTATAAAAATATAAAAGCCACCTTAAAAAAGGTAGCTTTTATATGGTAATTTGTTTAGAGTTTTAATTAAAATCCTAATTCTTTTTTTACATCTTCTAGTAAATCTTTACCCTCATGAACGATTACTCCTCCACCTTGAGTAGAATCTAAAACATAATCGAAACCTTGTGCTTTAGCAACTTTTAATATTGCTGCTTTAGCTTTTTCGGTAATAGGTTTTAATAATTCAATTTCTTTGTTTTGTAAATCTTGTTGAGCTTGAGCTTGGTATTGGCGAATAGATTGTTCCATTCCTTGTACTTCTGCAACACGTTTTCTGTTTTCCTCATCTGTTTGAGAAGCTGCTTGCGAATCGTAAAGTTTCATTTTATCTTGAAGCTCTTTAGCAGATGCCTGGATGTCTGTTTCATAAGTCTTTCCTAACTTTTCCATCTCAGCTTTAGCAGCTGCCATTTCTGGCATCCCTTTTATTAATTCTTGCGTATTAATGTGCGCTACTTTACTTTGTGCGCTCATAAAGCTAGTTGCTCCTATAAATAATGCTGCAGCAATTAATAATGTTTTAAATTGTTTCATTTTTAAAATAGTATTTGTGTGTTATAAATATTAATTATTAAGTCTTAGTTGTCGTCTTTTTCGCTCTCTTTCTCTTCTTTAGCTTTTTTGCGATCTTCTAAGATTTTCTTTTTTCTATCTTCTAATGCTTTTTTACGAGCAGCTCTATCTGCTAATTTTTTTTGTTTACGTTCTTCTAAAATTTGCGCTCTAGTTTTTGGTGCTTCTGCACCATCTTCACTCGGTTTAGCATCTTCTCCTTCTTCTGTTTCAGTAGCAGGAGGTGTATTTTTATTTGCAGCTGCTTCTTTTTTCTTTGCTCGCTCTTCTAATATTTTAGCTTTACGTTCTGCTGCTTCTTTTTTCTTTGCTTCTCTAGCTTCTAAAATTTTCTTTTTACGCTCTTCTACTAATTTCTCTCTATCTGCTTTTTTCTTGTCTGCTGCTAACTGTCTAGCATCCTTCTCTTCATTAACCTCTACTGTAAGATCTTCTTCTTTAGCTTTCTTTTTATCTGCTTTATATTTTAATTGCTTACGTTTAGAAGTCCTTGTTATGGTTCTTAATACTTGCTCACTAATATCAAAACGTTCAGCTGAGTAAAGCATTACTACATCTGCAGATTTATCAAAAACAAAATCAAATTTTTTCTTTTTAGCGATGTCTTGTACCGCTTGAAATATTTGATCTTGTACCGGCTGCATTAATTGTCTTTTTTGGATCATTAAATCACCTTCTGGACCAAATCGTTTTTGTTGGTATTCTAAGATTTCTTTTTCTTCAAAAAACAAATCTTCTTCGCGTTCTTCTATAAGTTCTTTAGTTAAAAGTGCTTTTTCGTTATTTAACTCCTTACGTTTTTGCTCAATACCACTTAATTTAGTTTCAATTTCTCCTTTCCATTTTTGTACTTTGGATTCTAATTGAGACGTTGCTTCTGCATATTCAGGAACATTCTGTAAAATATATTCTGTATCTATGTATCCAATTCTTACACCTCGTTGTGCATTAACGGATAGACTTAGCATAGACACTAAAGTCAGTAAAAAAAGAACTTTTAATTTCATCTGTTTTAATATTTTAATATTTATTACTCCTATAAACTCAAAAATTCACAGATGATTGTTTTGATTCTGCTTTTATTTTGAATTAATTGAATAAAAGTAATGAATTTTAATTTTAAAATTTTTAATTCATGAATCAAATCTTCAAACTGTACCTTGAAAATATCGTGCCAAAAATAAAAATTTAAAAAATCCTAACATACTTATTAGCATATAAATTGGAATATTTAAGCTTCTTTTTTTTAGAATTGTTGCCCTATAATGAAGTGAGTTTCCCAACCATGTTTAACAGTTTGGCCTGGTAAAGCATCGAAACCATGACCGAAATCTATACCTAATAAACCAAATGCAGGCATGAATATTCTAACTCCAAACCCAGCAGATCTGTTAACATTAAACGGATCGTAATCTCTAAAGTTGCTATAAGAACCTCCAGCATCTAAGAAACCTAATGCATATATTTTAGCACTTTGCTTTAATGTTATTGGGTAACGTAGCTCTAATGAGAATTTATTATAAATAGTACCTCCATCTTGAGTAGATAAAGATTGGTTAGGGTAACCACGTAGGGCAATAGCTTCTCTACCATCTAAACTTACTGCTCCTAATCCATCTCCTCCTACAAAGAAACGCTCGAAAGGTATAACTCCTCTATCTTGATTATATGCGCCTAAGAATCCAAATTCTATAGAAGATTTAAATACAAATTTGTCTACTACTTTTGTATACCAATCGCCTTTAAACTTAATTTTATAAAATTCTAACCATTTAAAACGTTCTTGGTCTATTTCAGAAATTCTCGCTGAGGCTTCGTTTCTATCTGCAACAGCATTGTTAGAATCCCTAATGATAGCTTGGTTAGCTGCGCGCTCTTCTCGTAACGATTTATAGTCTACTCCGTTAAATAAAGAGTATGGAATAGACAATTTAGCTGTTGCAGAAAAATTAGATCCCTGAGTAGGAAATACAGGGTCATTAGCGGTATTGTTACGACTTAAGCCTACTGTATACGATAAGTTATTAGAGTATCCATCTCCAAAAGTAAATAAACCTGTATTATAGTTTTTTAAATTATAGTGTTGGAAACTTAACGCTTGAGATAATGTGAAATAATCATCTGGTATAGCTAAACGTTTTGCTAAACCAACTGTAATTCCTGTAATGTTGAAACGTCTGTTTTTATCAGCTCTTCTTGTTTGCGGGTTAAATAAAAATTGCTTTGTATGCGATAAAGATGTCGAAAACTGAACTGGTTTTTTACCTCCTAACCAAGGTTCTGAGAATGAAAAACTATAAGTTTGAAAGAAACGACTTGCTTGTAAACGTAATGCTAATCTTTGTCCATCTCCAGTTGGGATTGGTCTATAAGCATCTTTTTTAAAGATATCTTTTAATGCAAAGTTGTTAAAAGATAACCCTAAAGTTCCTATAAAACCTCCTCCGCCATAACCACCTTGTAGCTCTATTTGGCTAGATCCAGATTCTACAACGCCATATTCTATATCTATAGTTCCATCTTCTGGATTTGCATTTTTAAATTGAGGGTCTATTTGCGAAGCATCAAAAAATCCTAACTGGCTTAATTCACGAACGGTTCTTACAACATTTGCTTTACGGTATAATTGCCCTGGTCGTGTTCTTAATTCTCTATAAATAACATGGTCATTAGTTTTTTCATTACCTATTACAGATATTTTATTAAAGTATACAGGTTTTCCTTCTGTAATTCTAATTTCCATATCTATAACATTTCCATCTGCATTAACTTCTACTGGGTTTATTGTTGAAAATAAATAACCATTGTCTTGGTATAAGTTAGTAATATCATCTCCATCTGGTCTAGTATTATCTGCAATTCTTTTAGCTAATAGTACACCATTATAAGTATCTCCTTTATCTATTTTTAACTTACGTTTTAATTCCTCATCAGAGTAGACTGTGTTTCCAATAAATTCTATATTTCCAAACGTGTACTTTTCTCCTTCTTCTACCTTAATACCTATATTAATAGAACCATCGCTATTTTTGGTTAATGTGTCAGAAATTATACGCGCATCTCTATAACCGTTTTCTTTATATTTATCAATAACTGTTACTAAATCTTCTTTAAAGTCTGCTTCTATATACTTAGAGCGTTTAAAAATACGAATAGGGTTCTTTTTCTTCGTATTTTTCATTGCCTTTCTAAGCTTTTTATCGCTTAAAACGCTATTGCCATCAAAAGTAATGTCTTTAATTTTTACTTTGTCTCCTTTGTCTATGGCTACTACCATATTAACACGTGATTTCTTTACAGAATCCTGTATTTCTATAACGTTAACATTAACTTTGGTGTTTAAATAGCCTTCCTTTTTGTATTTATTTTGAAGGTAGTTTTTTGTAGTTGTAATTAAATTTTCAGTAACCTTAGTTCCTTTATTTAATTTGTTGTCTTTTATTAATGCTTCTTTTTTTCCTTTTTTTATACCAGTAATTTTTACATCTACTAATTCAGGTAAATCAGAAAGTCTTATTTCTATATAGGCATTTTGCCCTTCTACTTTTGTTAAGTATAGCTCAATATCACTAAAAAGATTAGATTTCCATAGTTTTTTTATGGCTTTACTAATTTTTTCTCCTGGTATAAAAATTTCATCTCCTTTTCTAAGTCCAGAATAAGTAATTATGGTTTGCCCACTAAAAGAAGTATTTCCTTTTACTGTTATTTCTGCAATGGTATATTTTTTACCATTTGTAGCCGGTGTGTTTTGCGCTTGTGTAATAAAGTTACTAATTGTAAATAATACAATTAGTGCGTATTGTAAATATGTTTTCAAAGGTAATTGTTTAGCTGATTTGTTCACTTGTTTTTCCAAAGCGTCTTTCTCTTTTTTGATATTCAATTATAGCATCACACAAATGTTGCTTCTTAAAATCTGGCCAAAGTATAGGTGTAAAATATAATTCGGCATAGGCTATTTGCCATAATAAAAAATTACTTATACGTTGTTCTCCACTAGTTCTAATTAGTAAATCTACGTCTGGTAAATTTTGCGTGTAAAGATGCTCATTAATAATTGATTCATCAATATTTTCAGTAGAAATTATATTATTTTTAACTTTAATACTTATTTCTTTCACTGTATTTAACAGTTCTTCTCTAGAACCGTAACTTAACGCTAAGGTTAAAGTCATTCGCTTATTATCTTTAGTCGTTTCAATAACTTCTTGTAACTCGCGATATACTTTTTTAGGTAAGGATTTCAGGTTACCTATAGCTGTTAATTTAATATTGTTGTCTATGAGTGTTTTAATTTCTTTTTTTAGAGAAGACACGAGTAATTTCATTAAAGTGTCTACCTCTAATTTGGGTCTATTCCAGTTTTCTGTAGAAAAAGCATAAAGTGTTAGGTTTTCTATACCCAACTCGGCGCAAGCCTCCACAGTATTACGAACAGATTTAGTACCATTTTCATGACCAAAAGCACGTAACATACCTTTTTGTTTGGCCCAGCGCCCATTACCATCCATAATAATGGCGATATGCTTAGGTAATTGTTTTGTATTTATTTTTGTTATATCCACTTCTAATAATTGCAATAACAGGGGTTTCTTCCAAAGGTATATGTTAAAGTTATACCTGTAAAGGTGTACCAGTCATTATTATTAACATTTCCAAAACTTAAGCGTTCTATATTCTCTTTAGTATCTGGAACACTTCCATCAATTTCATCTGTAAATGTATATCTAGCACCTACTTCTAGTGCAAGAACAAAATGGTCTGCTACAGCCATTTTATAACCTAATACCATAGGTATACCATAAGCGAAACTAGTAGTTTCCTCAGATTGAATAACCCCATTAGAGAAAAAATAGTTGTCATGTTTAGCGATACTAATACCAGAATATAGGTAGGGTGTAGACACATTGTCTCCACTATGAAGGTTAAAATCTAGAAAGGTAAACTCCATTCCTGCAGAAAACTCTATAATTTTATTTTTAAACTCGTACCCTCTAATAATTCTACTTGGGTCGTCGGAATCTTTATCAATACCTTCTAAATCTGTGAATGTTAATGAAGCTCTAAAAGAGTGTCTTGGACTTCTGTTCCATTTATATATAGCGCCTATTGCTAGGTTTTTTGGAGCTATATATGTAGTAGACCCTACATCTCCAATAAAGTTGCTTCCTCCTGCAAATACACCAATTTCGTGTATTTGAGCAGTGCTAAATTGAGTGCTTAAAAATATTAATACTATAATGGTTAAATACCTCATAAATCTTCAAAAGTTTGCAAATATAATAAATAAGATGTGCCTATAATAATTTGAATCAAATAGTTATAGTCTAAAAACTGTTTTTAGCTTAATTTATTGTTTAATTACGCTTATCCTCTCCCCAAAGTAATTTTTTACGAAGAGTATCCAGAAAGCTTTCATCGTTGAGTTCTATCATGTTAATCGTAAAATCTGCCTTTTTTAAAGTAATTATGGTTTCGTTAGATAATGTTGCTATTCTAGAATCTAGAGACACTAAATAATTATCTTCTCTACCACTAACTTTTAATTGTATGGTTGTAGAGTCTTCAATAACTAAAGGTCTTGCGCTTAAATTATGTGGCGCTATGGGAGTAAGTACAAAACTTGTTGTGTCTGGCGTAATTACAGGTCCTCCGCAACTTAATGAGTATCCAGTAGAACCAGTAGGAGTAGAAATAATTAAACCATCACTCCAATAGGATGTTAAAAACTCATTGTTAAGGTAGGTTTCTACAGTAATCATAGAAGTTGTGTTTTTTCTACTTACTGCTATTTCGTTGAGTGCAAAATTTAATCCTACAATATCACTATTAGAAGGAGATGTTTCAATAGATAGCAAGGTGCGTTTAGATAAAGTATAATCTTTATCTAATATTTGTTGTATTGCTTTTTCTATTTCATCATGTTGTATGGTTGCTAAAAAGCCTAATCGACCAGTATTAATTCCTACAATAGGTATATTTAAATCTTTTAAATAGGTAATGGCTCTTAAAATAGTACCATCTCCTCCAATACTTATTAATAAATCGAAAGTATCATCTAATCTAGAAAAAGATTGTATTGCCGAATTATTTTGTATAGCAGAGTTTAAGTTTTTAAGAAAATTATGTTCAATAAAAACAGTCATTTTTTTATCTAAAAGCACATGCAATAAAACATTGAAGGACTCTAAAGATTTGTTTTTATAATATTGACTGTAAATAGCTACCTTCATACAATTATATATTTAGGTATTTATTTAAATAATTTGAGCGTTCTTTTAAACTTTCGATATAACTATCTTCTTCTTGCCCTGCAATAACATTATAACTGTAACGTCTAAAGGTTTGCATGATATCGTTTAAGCTAGTATTCCCTATTTTTAATGTTATTTGCGCAACATCATTTTCTATTTTAGAAATAAAAGCGCCTAATAACTTGCCGTTGTTAGATTCTACTATCTGGCTAACTTCGCTAAACGAGTAATCTACTAGGCCTTTTTCGACTATTAAAATAGCTCCAGCTTCAGAAAAGAAAGGTGTTTCGTTAAATAAGCCTATAATATCATTAAGCTCATAATACCCCAAATAAGTGTTATTTACATTTAAAACAGGCATTATGTTTGTGCCGTTTTGGGCAAAAGCTTCTAATACATCTAACCAATTAGTTTGGTCTCTTACAAAGAACCCTTCAATAGCATAACTACAATCTTTAACCTGCTTTTTACTTTCAAAACAATGAACATCTGTTTCAGACAAGCAACCGAGATAAACCCCTTCTTCATCTTTAATTGGGATATGAGAATAAGTTAGTTGATTGAATAATAACTGTAACTCACTAACATTATCTGTATTTGTAAGTGGTTTTATATCGTTTATTATGTATGTTGAAAGATTCATTATTACAATTTAGTATTATGCAAATTAATTAAAAAATAGTATAAAACCGCTGATCTACTTCGTATTTTTGCCTTTAAATTAAGTACAAATGACAAAATTAAGTGTTAATATAAATAAGATTGCAACATTAAGAAACTCTAGAGGAGGAGATACACCTAACGTTGTGCAATTTGCTAAAGATGTACAACGGTTTGGAGCAGAAGGCGTAACTATACACCCAAGACCAGACGAACGCCATATTAAATATAAGGATGCTTACGATTTAAAACCTGTGGTTTATACAGAATATAATATAGAAGGTAACCCAAATCCTAAGTTTGTAGATATGGTTTTAAATATAAAACCAACACAAGTAACATTAGTACCAGATGCAGTAGATGCTTTAACAAGTAATGCCGGTTGGGACACTATTACAAATAAAGATTTTTTAGTAGATGTAATAAAACAATTTCAAGAAGAAGGTATTAGAACATCTATTTTTGTGGACCCAGAATTAAAGCAAATAGAAGGCGCGAAAGCAACAGGGACAGATAGAATAGAGTTGTACACAGAAGCTTTTGCGCATCAATACAGTTTAGGCAATACTAAAGCTATTGAACCTTATACTAAATGTGCAGAATTAGCAAACTCATTAGGATTAGGAGTAAATGCAGGACACGATTTATCGTTAGATAATATTCAGTTTTTTCAACAAAATATTCCAGGACTATTAGAAGTCTCTATTGGTCATGCTTTAGTTTCGGAAAGTTTATACTTAGGTATAGAAAATGTGGTAAATATGTACTTAAATAAATTGAAGGGATAGTTTTGCAGTAGGCAGTAGGCAGTAGGTTTGAGAAAGTTTCGTGTTAATTAGTGAAATTCGTGTCAAAAAAAGGAATAAAATAAAACAAATAGTATTGGATTTATTTCGCATCAAGAAAAAGAATAAACAATAATGATATTACATTCAAATATATTGGGAGAAGGCAAACCATTTATTATTCTACATGGTTTTTTAGGAATGAGCGATAACTGGAAAACGTTAGGACGAAAATTTGCCGAACAAAACTTTGAAGTACACCTTGTAGATCAACGAAATCACGGAAGAAGTTTTCATGATAATGCGTTTGATTACGAAGTTATGGTGGAAGACTTAAAGCACTATTGTAAAACACATCAATTAAAAGATGTTGTGTTATTGGGGCACTCTATGGGAGGTAAAACAGCTATGCTATTTGCTACAGAATATCCAGAAGTAGTATCTAAATTATTAATAGCAGATATATCACCTCGTTTTTACCCAGTGCACCATGATGCTATTTTAAATGGATTGCAGGCTTTGGATTTTAATGAAATAAAAACAAGAACAGCTGCAGATAAAGTGCTAGCCAATTATGTGAGCGAATTTGGAACACGTCAGTTTTTACTCAAAAATTTATATTGGGTAGAAAAAGGGCAGTTAGGCTTACGTATCAATTTAGCAGTGTTAGCCGAAAATGTAAGCGAAGTAGGAGAAGCTTTGCCAACCCATGCTAAATTTACGAAACAGACTCTATTTTTAAGAGGGGATAAAAGTGAATATATAGCATTAGAAGATGAAGCTATAATACAAACACACTTCCCAGAAGCGAAAATAAAAACGATTAAAAAAGCGGGACATTGGTTACATGCTGAAAACCCAGAGGATTTTTATGAAGCTGTAATTAATTTTGTAAATTGAAAGACTATTAATCCAAATTATATAAATTATTATGAAACTAATTATTCGCTTACTATTAAATGCCATAGCTGTAGTTGTATTAGCTAATGTATTAAAAGGAGTAAATGTAGATAGTTACACTACAGCTATAATTGTTGCTGTGGTATTATCTGTTTTAAACCTTATCGTTAAGCCAATATTAGTATTGCTAACCTTGCCGATAACATTAGTAACACTAGGGCTTTTTCTATTAGTTATTAACGCATTAATAATTTTATTAGCCGATAAATTAATAGACGGTTTTGCGGTAAGTAACTTTTGGTGGGCTATACTATTTAGTATTCTACTGTCTATATTGCAATCTATATTTCATTCCTTCTTAAAAAGCGATAAATAGAATCTTGCTATTCAAGTAATTAAAATCTTTGATAACGTCTAAAAAAGTAGTACTTTTGCACTCCATTTTTAGGTATTAAAAATAATATATTATTCAAGATGAATATTACAAGAGAAAATATTGATGCATTAAACGCTGTAGTAAAAGTTGATATTGCTAAAGACGATTATAGCGATAAAGTAGAAAAAATCTTAACAGATTATAGAAAAACAGCAAACATTCCAGGTTTTAGAAAAGGTCATGTGCCAATGGGAATGGTAAAAAAACAATACGGTAAAGCAGTATTGGTAGATGAAGTAAATAAATTACTTCAAGATGCTTTAAATAAATATTTAACAGAAGAAAAGTTAGATGTTTTAGGGCAACCACTACCTAAGCCACAAGATGACATTAACTGGGATGGAGATGATTTTTCTTTTGAGTTTGAGTTAGGTTTAGCACCAGAATTTACTGTAGATTTAAAATCTAAAAAAGCAATAACGCACTACAACATCGTTGCAGACGATAAAATGATTGATGAGCAAGTAGAGCGTATTCAAAAACAATACGGGAAATTAATATCTCAAGATACAGTAGCAAAAGATAGTGAAATAACAGGTACTTTTACTAACGAAGAAGAAGGAATAGAAAACACTGTAACATTAACTTTAGATAAATTTAAAGGTAAAGCAACAGAAAAGCAATTTGTAGGTGCTAAAGTAGGAGATACTATCGCTTTAAAAACTAAAGGGCTTTATACAGATGAGCACGAATTACAACATGCTTTAAAATTAGAGCACGATAAAGTACACGGTTTAGATATAGAAGTAACATTTGAAATTACTGAAATAAATGAGCGTGAATTAGCAGATTTAGATCAAGAATTATTTGATAAGTTATTTGGTAAAGATGTTGTGAAATCTGTTACAGAATTAAAAGATAAGATTAAAGAAGATGCTGAAAAACAGTTTGTTCAACAATCAGATCAAAAATTATTGAATGATGTAACAGAGTATTTAGTAGAAAATACTAAATTCGATTTACCAGCAACATTTCTTCAAAAATGGATGCAAACAGCAGGAGAGAAAGAAATTGACGAAGCACAAGCTAAAGAAGAATACGAAAAATCTGAAAAAAGCTTACGTTATCAATTAATAGAAGGTAAGTTAATGGAAGCTAATGATATAAAATTAGATTTCGAAGACGTTAAAGAAAGTGCGAAAGGAATGATTAAAATGCAGATGGCACAATTTGGTCAAACAAACCCTTCAGAAAAAGAGTTAGAAGATATCGCAGCGCGTGTATTATCTAATCAAGATGAGGTAAAACGTATATCTGAGCAAGTAGTAAGCCAGAAATTATTAAACCTTTACAAAGAAAAGGCTAATATTAAAACAAAAGAATTAACGTACGAAAAATTTGTTAAAGAAGTTTATGGCGATAAATAAGCCACGTTCTTTTACAGAATAATCATTATCTTTAAGCGTTGAATTCTATATAGAATTCAACGCTTTTAGTTTAAATATAAAACAAAATTAAAATATGGATTACGGAAAAGAATTCGAAAAGTTTGCAATAAAAGATCAAGGGATTAACAGCATGTATTACAATAAAATTATTAGTAGTATGTACCCTACAAACTTGACACCTAATATAATAGAAGAACGTCAAATGAATATTGCGATTTTTGATGTATTCTCTCGTTTAATGATGGATCGTATCATTTTTATGGGAACAGGAATAAACGATCAAGTTGCAAATATTATTCAAGCACAATTATTATTTTTAGAAAGTGTAGACGCTTCTAAGGATATTCAAATATATATTAACTCACCAGGAGGAAGCGTTTATGCAGGATTAGGTATCTACGATACAATGCAGTTTATAAAACCAGATGTTGCTACAATTTGTACAGGAATGGCAGCCTCTATGGGAGCTGTGTTATTATGTGCAGGAGCAGCTGGTAAACGTAGTGGTTTAACACATTCTCGTGTTATGATTCACCAACCATTAGGAGGAGCACAAGGACAGGCTAGTGATATAGAAATTACAGCACGTGAGATTTTAATATTAAAAGAAGAGCTTTATAAAATTATAAGTAAGCATTCTGGACAGGATTACGACAAAGTTTATAAAGACAGTGATCGTGATTACTGGATGAAAGCAGATAAAGCTAAAGAATATGGTATGATTGACGAGATATTAACTCGTGATTAAAAAACAAATATTATTATTGTTTTTAAAAATAATAATAATCACAGATTAAGATAATTAAAGAATGGCAAAGGAAGAATTAGAATGCTCGTTTTGTGGTAGAAAAAAACCTGAAACCAGCTTGTTAATAGCTGGATTAGATGCACACATTTGCGATCGTTGTATAGAACAAGCTCATGGTATTGTTTTAGAAGAATCTAAGCAAAGTGATAATAGTGAGCTGTCTGCAGAGCTTATATTACGAAAGCCACAGCAAATAAAAGGGTTTTTAGACGAGTATATAATTGGGCAGGAGTTTACAAAAAAAGTAATGTCTGTAGCTGTATACAATCATTATAAACGATTATTACAGCCACCAAGTAACGATGATATAGAGATTCAAAAATCTAACATCATTATGGTAGGGCAAACAGGAACAGGTAAAACTTTAATGGCTAAAACGGTAGCCAGAATGTTAAACGTGCCTTTAGCTATAGTTGATGCTACCGTATTAACCGAAGCTGGATATGTAGGAGAAGATGTAGAAAGTATTTTAACTCGTTTATTACAAGCTGCAGATTATAACTTAGAAAAAGCAGAAAAAGGTATTGTATTTATAGATGAGATAGATAAAATTGCGCGTAAAAGTGATAACCCTTCGATTACAAGAGATGTATCTGGAGAAGGTGTACAGCAAGCGTTATTAAAACTTTTAGAAGGCACTGTGGTTAATGTTCCGCCAAAAGGTGGGCGTAAGCATCCAGATCAAAAATTTATTGAAGTCAATACAGAAAATATTTTATTTATAGCAGGAGGTGCTTTTGATGGTATTGAGCGTGTTATCTCTAAACGATTAAACATGCAAGCTGTAGGGTATAGCGCATCAATATCTGAAGATGTGGTAGACCAAGACAATTTGTTGCAGTACATTACACCTA
Organism: Pontimicrobium sp. MEBiC01747; assembly: GCF_053601635.1. NCBI lineage: Bacteria > Pseudomonadati > Bacteroidota > Flavobacteriia > Flavobacteriales > Flavobacteriaceae > Pontimicrobium > Pontimicrobium sp. MEBiC01747. Next base: position 22,575 of record NZ_JBSHNS010000538.1, on the reverse strand, counting down.
AAGACTTAAAAGATTTTGGATTAATACCAGAAATAATAGGTAGGCTCCCTGTGTTAACGCACATGAACCCATTGGATGGAGACACATTGCGTGCTATTTTAACAGAGCCCAAAAATGCCATTATAAAACAGTATAAAAAACTGTTTAAAATGGATGAGATTGAGCTTAATATTACAGAAGGAGCTTTAGAGTTTATAGTAGGCAAAGCAATAGAGTATAAACTTGGTGCTCGTGGTCTGCGATCTCTTTGTGAAGAAATATTAACAGATGCCATGTTTGAGCTTCCAGGAAGCGATACTAAGAAGTTGAGCATAACTAAAGCTTATGCAGAAGAAAAATTATCTAAATCCACAATAAAGAAACTTAAAGCAGTTTCGTAAATAAGATTTAAATAGTATTAAATATAAAGCCATTTCTATATTATATAGAAATGGCTTTTTTTAGTTATAAAAATAGTTAGGCGAAGTCGATTAAAACATAATTGAGGTTAATTAGAGGAAGAAGAGAAGCTTCCTGATTAATACGTTAAATGGAATACCCATTTAATTAATATATCATGCAAGATAGGTAGGTGGAGGAACTCTATAAATTAAGATTATAGTAGAAGCGAAGCTATGTGCTTTCTCTTAATCTCAAGGAAAAAATAAAAGGAATAGAGGCAGAGGCAAACCGCAATTTATAAAGAAGGTTTTACTTTTGGTGCGTAAATAATTGATTTAAGGCTTTCTTAATAATACGGCCATATAAATAGCTTCACGTACTTAATTTAAAAACTTAGTAGAACTGTAATAATCAAAAAACCACTTTCAATTATAGAATTAAAAGTGGTTTTTTTCAAGAATGATTAATAGCTATACTATCCTAAATAATTTTTTAGTCTAGGATAATAAATTCAATCCTTCTGTTTGCTTGATATTCTTCATCAGTACAATTAGATTTACAATCTACTAAAGGTTGTGTCTCTCCATAACCATTAGAGATTAAACGATCTGCATTAATTCCTTTTTCAATTAAATATTTCATTGCAGAAGCAGCACGTTTTTTAGATAAGTTTAAGTTGTAACTATTGTTACCTCTATTATCTGTATGTGCATTAATTTCAATTTTCATTTCAGGGTTCTCATTAAGAACCGTTAATATTTTGTTTAAAGAAATCTGAGATTCTTGCTTAATACTCCATTTTGCATAGTCAAAGTAAATGTTTTCTATAGAAATCATTAATTTATCTTCAACTTCTACAATTTCTGCTTTAGTAGAATTTAACTCTAAATTCTTTTTATAAGTAGTGTCATCTCCTTTATTAGATGTAAATGCTATTGAAGCATCGTCAAAACCATCTTTAGTAGTCTTAATTGTATAGTTCTCAAATGGAGTAACATCAAAACTATAAGTAGCATCATCACCAGTAGTTTGTCTAGCAATTTCTTCTCCTTCTTCATCAAGTAACATAACTACTGTATTTGGTAAAGGTATTTGAGTGTCTAAATCTAAAACTCTTCCTTTTATGTTTTGAGTTGCTATATCGAAAGAGAACTTGTATATGTCATAACTCCCTTTACCAGATGCTTTGTTAGAGCTTATATAACCTTTATTGTTTGAAGCCATAAAATAGGCAACTTCGTCATATTTTGTATTTACAGTATTTCCTAAGTTTAAAGGAGCTCTATATCCTTTTTTAGTAATCTTACTTTTAAACACATCAAACCCACCGATATTTCTGTGTCCTTTAGAAGAGAAATATAAGTACTCTCCATCTAAAGATAAAGATGGATATTTGTCATCGTACTTAGTGTTAATAGTATTCCCTAAATTTCTTGGCGTGTCTAACGTCCCGTCTGCTTTAATTGTTGCTACATATAAGTCGTAACCACCTAAACCTCCAGGCATGTTAGAAGAAAAATATAATTCCTTACCAGTTTTACTTACATACGGATTTTCAAAAGAGTAACCTTCTACATCAATATCTAACATTTCTTGGTTAATCCAATTACCATGAGATCCTTCTTCTAAAGTAACTTTATATAATTTATATATCATAGAATTATCTTCTGTAGCTCTAGTAAAGTACATTGTCTTCTCATCTGGTGAGAAAGATACTTGTCCTTCACTCCCTCTTGTATTAATAATTCTAGAAAATAATAATGGTAATTTTAAAGAACCATTCTTTTTTACGTCTAAACAAAATAAGTTTTTGTAACCTTCATTAGTGTTTTTATCTACTTTAGCTAAACCACCTAATTTTTTAGATGATACCATTATAAATTTGTTCATAAAGAAACCAGAACCAAATTCAGAAAATTTAGTATTAATACCAGCATCAAAAGTTGTGAACTCAAATCCATTAGTATTAATAATATCTTTAGAATTTGAAACATTTAATCCATTAACTAAATTATCAGTTAATAAGTCTTCTGAAGAATCTTGAGCAGAAGCAAAACTTACTGAGAATAAGAAAGCGAAAATTAAAATGTAGTTTTTCATTAGTAATAGAATTTTATTTACGCGTCGAAATTACTACAAGACTGTAAGTTATCTGCAATTTATTAGACTAAAAGCATGAATATTCGTTTTGTTAAAAAATGAAGATTGCCGTTTGTCGATAGATGTGTTTAAGACTTTTTTTATTAAATTTTTTTCATCAAAATGCCTTTTTTATTAAAAAATATCTTTATTAAATCGATTTTTTATAAGAATTTTTCATTGGTGTTTTTTGTTAAAAAACACATAACGATAGAAGTTGCATTTTGTCGGTGATTTTAGTTGTAGATGACTATTCGTTCATCGACGAACGGTAAATAAGCTACAGATTCAGTTTTAAAAGCTCATCAATATATTGTCTTGAATTAGATAATCTTGGTACTTTGTGTTGACCACCTAGTTTGTTATTCTGTTTTAACCAATCGTAAAAAAGTTGTTCTCTTGCGATATTAATTTGTGGTTTATTGAGAGTAATGTTATTGTAACGTTTAGCTTCGTAATCAGAATTTAATGATTTTAAAGCATTATCAAATAACTCATTAAAATAGTTAATATCTTTAGGGGGTGTTTTAAACTCTATAAGCCATTCATGCCCTCCTTTTTCTTTACCTTCCATAAATATTGGAGCAGCAGTGTAGTCTACTATTTCCGATTTAGTTTTTTTGCAAACTTTTTTTAAAGCATCTTCTGCATTCTCTATTATAAGTTCTTCACCAAATACATTTATATGATGTTTTGTTCGGCCAGAAACTTTAATTCTATATGGGTTAATAGAGGTAAAACGAACGGTGTCTCCAATTTTATACCTCCAAAGGCCAGCATTAGTTGTTATTAAAACAGCGTAGTTTTTGCCTTGTTCTACTTCACTTAAACGAATCACTTTTTCATTTGGAGTACCATGGGTTTCCATAGGAATAAATTCGTAAAAAATTCCATAATCTAACATTAATAATAATTCGCTAGAGTTATTTCTGTCTTGTATTGCAAAAAAACCTTCTGAAGCATTATAGATTTCATAATATTTAAAAGATTTATTTGGTAAAATGTTTTTGTATTGTTGTCTATATGGTGTAAAACTAACGCCTCCATGAAAATAGACCTCTAAGTTTGGCCAAATATCAAAAATATTATTTTTACCCGTAGACTCTAAAACGTTGTTTAATAAAACCAACATCCAAGAGGGTACTCCTGCCAAACTAGTTACATTTTCGTTAATAGTTTCATCAACTATAGCTTGCATTTTTGTTTCCCATTCACTCATTAAAGAGACTTTACTACTTGGGGTGCTGCTAAACTCTGCCCAAAAAGGCATATTATCAATTAAAATAGCGCTTAAATCCCCAAAGACAGTTCCGTTTTCTTTATAAAGTTCTTTGCTTCCACCTAACCTTAGTCCCTTACCTGTAAACAATTGAGAGCCCTCATTATTATTAAGGTACATACACAGTAAGTCTTTACTGGCTGCATAATGGCAATCTTCAAGAGATTCTGGACTAACAGGAATAAATTTACTTTTAGCACTAGTTGTACCACTAGATTTTGCAAACCATTTAATTGGGCTTGGCCAAAAAATATTTTGCTCGCCTTGTCTAGCGCGTTCTATAATATCTTGGTATTTTTCATAGTTTTTTACAGGAACACGTTCGGCAAAAGTGCTATAGCTTTTTATAGATGCAAAATCGTATTCTTTTCCAATTTGCGTGTCTTTAGCTTTATCTAATAAAGAGAAAAGAAGTTCTTCTTGCACTTCATTAGGATACTTTAAAAATAATTCTATTTGATGAAAACGTTTTTTTAAAAACCAGGAAGCAATAGAGTTTACTAAAGGAATTGGCATATTTTATAGTATCTTTGAGCAATAAAAATAAGACTTTTTTTTATGACTTACCAAGGTGTTTTAAGAAAAATGGAAACGGAGTTTGCCAAGCCTATACAATATTACTTAGTGTTTGAAAATGATTTCCTAAACATGAATCAATTGATAAATAAGTCACTACGCTTTCAGTTTATCAAACATCAATGCTTAAATTGTAGCTTAAATAGACCTATATATAGACAAGGTTTTTGTAAAAGTTGTTTTTTTGAAGTGCCACAAGCGGCAGACTGGATCATGCGTCCCGAATTAAGTACGGCTCATTTAGATAAAGAGGATAGAGATTTAGAATACGAAAAGCGAGCACAACTACAACCTCATATTGTGTATTTAGCAAATTCTAGTAATGTTAAAGTGGGCGTTACCAGAAAAACGCAAGTACCTACACGATGGATAGATCAAGGAGCTCATGAAGCTATAGAAATAGTAGAAGTGCCAAATAGGTATTTGGCAGGAATAACAGAAGTTGCTTTAAAAGATCATGTTGCCGATAAAACGAATTGGCGAAAAATGTTAAAAAATGATGGGGAAGATGAAAGCTTACCAGAATGGAGAGAGCGATTAAAAGAATATATCCCTGCAGAAGCTAAACCATATTATATTGAAAATAATGAGGAAACACATTTGCAGTTTCCCGTAGAGCAATATCCACTAAAACCTAAAAGCTTAAACTTAAAGAAGACTCCAACTTACGAAGGCGTGTTAAAAGGTATTAAAGGGCAGTATCTTATTTTTGAAGATGATACCGTTTTTAATATTAGAGGAAACGAAGGTTATGTTGTTTCTATTAGTGTTGCATAATACATAAACCTGTAATGAAGAAAAAGAGTCGTACACTATAAATTGCTACGACTCTTTTTGTCTATAGTAATTTTATATTTGAAATGCTACAAACCAAAAAAACCTTACATTATTTAATGTAAGGTTATATATAAAAGAAAACACTAAAATTAGATATACTAATTATACGTTTTCTGCGTCTCTTAAACTTTGAATGTAAGAAGCTTTTTGTATCTGACGTCTGTTTTTTACAGAAGGCTTAGTGAAAAACTGGTTTTCTCTTAAGTTTTGCATCACTTTAACGTTTCTGTGTTTTCTTTTGTAACGTTTAAGTGCGCGTTCTATATTTTCTCCGTCTTTAATTTCAATTCTTAACATATGTATAAATTATGTGTGTTCTTAAATTTCAGGTTGCAAAAATACATATAACTTTTAATTTACACAATAGCTATTGTTTTTTTTATGTAAATTATATTAAATAAAGTTTTACTGCATTAATTATGGCTATAAATATAAGTAAAACACCTGTTACTTTATTTAAAACCAAAGAGATATTCTGTACTTTGCTTTTTATGATTAAGCTAAATTTACTGTATAAATATAAGGTAAGCAATTTACCAAAGTATACTCCTGTAAAAAATAAAAATAAAATTGCTAAAGATGATTCTAATGATAGCATGTATAGGCTTTCGTTAATAAAACCAATAGCAACTAACCAATAGACTAATACAGGCGGGTTTAAAATACCAGATAAAAAACCTGTTAAATATTTAGAACTGGTAATGCTTTGTTTATTTTTTGCTTTCTCTTTTTGTTTTTTAAAGAACAAAAAACCACCAACAAAAAGTAATATAAATATTATCATTAATTGAATCCATTGGTTTCGTTCTATAAAGTGTTTTACAAAGGTATTACAATGTAAAGCGTAAAAAGACAATACTACTTCGGCTACTCCAGCAGCAACGGCTATTTTAAAGGCTTGTTTAGCATTCTGTTTTAATGTTGTGTTTATTACAATAATATTAGAAGCACCAAGAGGAATCGCTCCAATAAATGCTGCCAAAATACCTATTATAAAATATATTAAAATCATAAGGCTTTAGTTGTATGAGTAACTAAAGCCTTACAATAGAAATCTTTTTATTTTTAAGAAAAAGAATAATTTAATCTAGTAGAATAAATAAAAAATGAGATTAATTTTGTTTGTCCTTTTTCTTCTTTTTACCAAAAATGCCAAAAACGTCTTTAACAATATTACTTTTTGTATTACTAGAGTCTGTGGTAGTAGAATCGTTTTTAGTTTTGTTTCCTTTAATGATATTTCCAAAAACCTCTTTTATAGAGTTGTTTGTTGTTTTTGTAGAGTCATTACCTTTATTCCCTCCTAATGCATCTCCTAGTATATCTGTAATTTTATCTTTACCATTATTTATTAACTTCTGTTTTTCTATTTCTATAAGTTGTTTTGTTAAATTGCTAACCCCACTAGTAAGGTCTGTAGACACTTTGGGTTTTGTAAAACTACCAACAATATTTGCTTTTACAGGAATAGATACCTTATTAACTTCTGGGTTGTTAATTTTACCTATTAAACGATTTACATCACTTCCTAGATATTTTGCAGGAACGTCTAATACAAGATTGTAATCCATAGATTGATCAAAACCATGAGAACCGCCTACGGTAATACCTATATCTTTATAATTAAAGTTAAAAGGAGAAATATCAACTTTTCCGTTATTAAATTTTAAGTGTGTTTGTATGTCTTTTATATCTAACTTATCGAAATCTATAAAATTAATAGCGCCTTTTAAAGCATTAAATACTTCTGCATTTTTGGGTTCTATTTTTGTAGTTAATAACTCTGCTAAAGCACCTCCAGAAATTGTATTTAAAGCAGGCGTAAAATCGTCTCCTAAATCTCCAGAAAGAGATATGCTACTGTTTAATTTACCTTGCAAGGCTTTGGCTATAGGGGCTAAACTTTTAAATAGATCTAAATCGTTAAAAGATTTAGAGATGTCAAAGTTAGAGATGCCTAAATCCATATTAAACTTAGGTGTTTTTGTTTTAGTATCTACCAAGCCACTCATAGACAGGTTTCCATCAAAAATACTAGAAGTTACATTTTGCAAATTAGCTTGTTCATCTTTAATAATTAATGTGCCTTTTACATCTTTTAGCGTTAAATTATCATACAATACGGTTTTTGCATCTGCATTAATAGTACAATCTAAAAATGCAGGTATTTTTAACGCATCACCAGGTTCTGTACTTTGATTTACTGGCTGATCTGAGCCGCCTTCAACCATGAAATCACTTACCTTAAAGGTGTTAGATAGCACATTAAAGTTTCCTTTAAGTTTCTTGTCGCTTAATAAAAAACCTAATAAGTTGTTAATTGTTCCATTAGCATTTAAATCTGTAGTTCCAGAGGTGGCGTCGAATCTTTCTAAATTTATAGTTTTTGGCTTAAAATTAATATCTGCTTTAGAGATGTTAATAGGGTTTACAATATCTTTAGAAGAAAATTTAAAATCACTAATACTTACATTACCATTGTTTTTAATACGGTCATAAGCATTTGTTTCTAAAGCTTTCATATCAAAAGCAGTATTTAAATTCCCCTTTAATATACCACTTAATTCGTTTTCTAATTCTATAGGATAAGCTTTTGTAATGTTTTCTAAGTTTAAAATACCATCTATATGGGCATCAATAGCAATGTTTTTTGTAAGATTCTTTAGTGTCGCAGACGACTTAAAAACATCTTGGTCTATTTTAAAATTTAAAGCTTTTAAATCAACATAAGTATCATCGGTTTTACCTGTTGTATTTTTTATGGCTGCATTGATGTTAATGTTTTCAACACGCTTGGGTAAATCAGGATATTTAAAAGCGGCATTTTTTGAAGTAATGTTAATATCTAAAGTAGGGATAGTTTCGTCTGTAACAAGACCTTTAATTGTTCCATTAACATTAAAATTTCCTGTGGTTTCTATGTTGCTAATGTTTTTAGTATATGCAGCAGGTAATAACGCGAAAAAGTCATTAAAGGAACTGTTTGTGTTTTCAAAAGTAATATCAACATCTTGTCCGTTATCTAATTGCTGTACGTAACCCTTAAAGAATAAAGGTAAATTATTAAATACAGCTTTATTGTCTTTAAAAGTATATTTATTATTTTCTAAATCTAGGCCAATAATTGCCTCTAAATTTATTTTGTTATTACTTAAATATTCTGTGCTATCCATTTTAAAACTAATGTTAGCATTAGTTTTAGTGTTTAATTCTGAAACGGTTTCAGAGAACGTACCATTACCATTGTGGTTTAATTCGGTAATTGAAATATGCGTTTTAGCAAGCTCGTCTATATAGTTTAAAACACTATTTTTTATATTATAATCTTTAATATCTAAAGTAAAACCACCAGATTTCGATTCTGTTTTGGAAGTCGCTTTATCATCTTTTTTAGCAATATCATAATTAACATCTCCAAACTTATTTGTTTTTAAAGTAACCAATGCTTCATTTACAGCTATTGCATTAACAATTACAGGGCCTTCACTTGCGGTTTTAAATAACTCAGAAACAGACATGTCAAAAGACAAAGATTTAACAGTGGCTAAAGTTTCATCTTCAAAAGGTTTAAAGTTGGTTATTTTTAATTCATCAACAGTTACGTTGGCTTGCGGGAAGCTACTTAAAAAACTTAAGTTAACATCTGCAAATTCTACTTTAGCATTAACACTGTTATTTATAAAATTACGCACCATATCTTTTATTTGAGATTGAAAAATAAAAGGCGCTGTAATTAGCAGGATAATAATAACGAGTAAAGATATTCCAGTAATTTTTAATATTTTTTTCATTTAGATAAGGTATGTAGGCTTATGTTAGGTAATTTAATCTACGATTACATTAATTATTTACGTATCAATAATGTAAATAGTTTTTTTATTGAGCAAATTTACAATAAGTCTATTTCATCATTTGTTGCATTTACGTTAAATCTTAACTTAAAAAGAAAAACGCCTAGATATATAAATGGGGTATCGAATAAGGCTACAAATACTTTAAATAAAAAACCACTTATTAAAAGGCCCTTAAAGTTGCTCCAGTCTATAATACCAAAAGTAGAGAGTAAAATTAAAATAGTAAAGGTGTCTACAAATTGAGAAAACCAAGTTGAGAGGTTATTTCGTAACCATAAATGTTTGCCTTTAGTAGCCTTTTTTATACGATGATATATATGAATATCTATAAACTGTGCAAACAAATAAGTAAGCATACTAGCAAAAACAGCAATAGAAGAATTTCCAAAAACAGTAGAAAACATATCGTCATTAACATAAGACCATGATGTTGCAGGAACAGCTTGGGCTGCGAAAATAATTAATAAAGAAAAAACAGAAGCAAACACACCAGCTATAACGACATCGTTAGCACGCTTTTTACCATATATTTCACTAATTAAATCTGTAATTAAAAACGTAATAGGGTAAGGTAAAATGCCAACAGAGATTTCAAAAAGCTTAGCTCCAAAAATTTCAATGTCTAGAGGATACCAATAAAAGAACTTTTGAAAAATAAGATTAGAAACAACTAAAGACGTTATGAAAAGCGCTCCTAAAAAAAGGTAAATACGTTGTGCAGCAAGTTTATCTTTTATGTTCATTGAAAATGGTTAATAAATACTTGTAGTAAATATAAAAGAATACATTTACTTTTCATTATTTTGCCGCACTTATAGATGCAGTTTAATAAAGTATACATATCGTTAGGAAGCAATAAAGGAGACAAGTTTAAAAATTTGCAACTCGCTATAGATGCTATTTACACTTCTGTTGGAGCAATAAAAACAATTTCTAAAGTATATAAGTCTCCAGCTTATGGTTTTGAGAGTGATGATTTTTATAATGCTTGTATTGGTATAGAAACACATTTAGAAGCAGAAGAGGTATTACAAGAATTATTAATTGTTGAGAAAAAACTAGGGCGTGTACGTACACAAACTGCAGGCTACGAAGCGCGTACTATAGATTTAGATATTTTGTTTTATGAAGAAAAAACGGTTAATACAAAATCATTACAAGTACCGCACCCAGAGCTCCATAAACGCAAATTTGTATTAGAGCCATTAAAAGACATTGCTGCTAAATTTAAACATGAAAAATATAATACAACAGTGTTAGAGTTATTGGGGAGATGTGAGGACGAAAGTGTTTTAGAACCTATTAACATATGGCTAAAAAACCCAAGTAAAACGCATGATTTTTCTAAGTATAACTATATCGCTATAGAAGGGAACATAGGTGCAGGGAAAACAAGTTTAGTAACTAAAATATCTAACGATTATAATGCAAAGCTTATTTTAGAACGCTTTGCGGATAATCCATTTCTACCAAAATTTTATGAAGACAAACAGCGTTATGCTTTTACTTTAGAAATGTCTTTTTTAGCAGATCGTTACCAACAGTTAAGTGACGATTTAGCACAATTAGATTTGTTTAAAGATTTTATAGTAAGCGATTACGATGTGTTTAAATCATTAATTTTTTCGAAAATAACACTGCAGGAAGATGAGTTTAAACTATACAGGAAGTTGTTCTATCTTATGTATAAAGAGATAGCTAAGCCAGAACTTTATATATATCTTTATCAAAATACCCAAAGACTCCAAGAAAATATTAAAAAACGTGGTCGCGACTATGAGCAAAATATTGAAAGCGAATATTTAGAAAAAATTAATTCAGGGTATTTAGAATTTTTAAAAAATCAAACCGAACTCAATATCAAAATTATAGATATTTCTAATAAAGATTTTGTGAATAACCGTGCTGACTATCTTTGGGTTTTAGATCAGATTTGTGAGTGATTTTATTGTTGATTGTAATATTTTTGTTAAAAACAGTTGAGTACCTGTGTTTTTGGCGGGATAATTGATGTTTCCTTGAAAATTCATCAATCAAATGAAAACACATTTTACTCTAATTATTACCTTATTTTTTATTACCATCAATTATGCTCAAAACACACCTGTAAAACCTATTCTAGAAACGTTTCAAAAAGAAAAACTAATTTTCGAAAAAGTTTTTGTACACACTAATAAAACTAAATATCTAATAAATGATGTTATTTGGTTTAAAGCTTATGTTGCTACCGACAATAATAAGCCCTCTAACAAAACAACGCTGCTATATGTAAGTCTATTTTCAGAATTAGGCAAACTAGTAAGTACTCAAAACGTACTTATTAAAAACGGAGTAGGAAATGGACAATTTGAACTATTTGGAGATATAAAAGGAGGCAATTATTATATTCAAGCCAATACGAATTACATGAAAAACTTTGGAGAAGAAAATAAGTGTCTTCAAAAAATAGAAATAGTTGATGAAATAATAGAAAATACAGTAGCTATAGCAAATTATGATGTTCAGGTATTTCCACAAGGAGGATATTTACTTGAGGGTGTAGAGAATACTTTGGGATTAAAAGCTTTACTAAATGGAAGAAGCGTTAATTATACAGGTAGAATTTTAGATTCAGAAAAAAAGAAAGTCGCACAATTTTCAAATGAACATTTAGGAATGTGCAAGGTGGATTTTTATTATTTACCTTCAGAGAACTATACAGCAGAATTTAAAACAAACGATACAATAATTAATGTTAAAATACCTAAAGCAAAATCTAAAGGGGTTGTTTTAAATACTACAAAATCTACAGAGACAACTTTAAACTTAGAATTAAAAACCAATTTAAAATCTGTAAAAGAAGCTAAAAAAAACTATACACTTTTGTTTCATCAAAACAGTAAGTTGGTAGATTATGTAGGAGTAAATATTGTAGATACATCTGCTATTAAATTTAGCGTACCTAAAGCAGGTTTTATTAGTGGAGTAAATACAGTTACGGTTTTTGAAGAAAGTACCCCTATTCTTGAACGAAAATTCTTTGTTTATAAAAAAACAGAAAAACAAGAAGTCATTTTAAGTAAGTTAACGGCACAAAATGATTCTATAATTTATAAATTAAAATTAAAAGACGCTAAAGTAAATAGTAATACGAGTTTGTCTGTGCTACGTGAGAGTAGCAATTATTTGCAAACTGCTACTATTGAAAGTGCATTTTTACTAACACCTTATGTAAAGGGTTATGTAGAAAATCCAGCTTATTATTTTAATGAGGACAATAAAAATAGATTACAACATATAGATATCTTATTGCTTACTCAAGGTTGGGAGGCATACACAACAGATACTTATATAAAAAAAATAAGACCTAAAAATAAATATAATTTTGAACAAGGATTTAGTTTAAAAGGCAGTGTAACACCTTTAAAATCTAATGTATTAGCATTATTATCAAAAAATAATCAAATAGTAACTGAAACTTTTTTAAATGGTAAGCACGATTTTAAATTTAAAAATTTACTTGTGTTTAAAGGAGATTCAATTAAGCTTTCGTTTTTAAAGGGAACTGGAGTTAACTTTTTTGAAAAGCCAAGAAATATATCTTTTGATACAGTTATGGTTAATAAAGATAAATTAGCATACTATTTTCAAAAACGGTATTCAAAATTTGAAAAAGTGTATACAGAAGAACAAAAAGTGGGGAATTTAAATATAAAAGGTATAAATAAGCTTGATGAGGTTGAGATAAAAGGAAAGCGGAAAGTTGTAAAAGGAGTTTTAGATAAAGCATTTATAGATAAATATAGAAAACAAGTTTTTGACTTAGGAGCCTTTAACGAGTTAGATATTCCAGAAAAATACATTAAAAACAATTTAACACTAGAAGTGTATTTAAGAGAAGATAGAGGACTTAAAATTATTGTTGATGAACTAGGTAGAGAGCAATTGTCCGATAATATACCAAGATCAATAGGTGGACGAATATATCGGTTCTTAACAGCTGTTATTTTAGATGGTATTGACCTTAGAAAACCAGGAGTAAATGTAATGAGTCTAACACAAGTAGGGGAAATTAAAATGGAAAATATAAAAACTGTTGCATTTAACCATGGTGCTGGACCAAAACATCCATACGATAGAATTGCCATTTTTACAACAGAAAACTATAAAAAAGGGATTAAAGAAGTATTTAAACACTATGTTTTTAAAAACGGATACGATAAATCTAAAAAATATTATAGTCCACTTTATAATTATGCCACGGGAACAGAAAATCAAGAAATAGACTGGAAACCTAATTTAGTAACTAATGCATTAGGAGAAACTGTTTTTAAGATAAAGAACAATGAAGCTAATAATAGAAAAATGTTTGTTATTCAAGGTTATACGGAACATGGAAAATTGATTAGTAGTAGTGTTTTTTTAGACTAAATAGTATGTTGTAGTAGAAATAAAACGTTTAGGAATGTTGAAGCCATGGTTAGCTTAAATAGTAATGTTTTTAGTATGCTGAAAAATAATTACTTAACCCATTTAAAATTGTATCTAAATGAAGCAGCTAAAACTTGACCTGTTGACTTATAATTAATGGTTTCATTTAAATTATTATTTACATAATGTTTTATTGTACCTTCAATAAGATTGGCGTTTATGGGAACATAATATTTAATACCTAATAACCATTGATCTCCATTTTTAAAAGTTCCTTTCAAGCCAATCTCAGGGATTATAGTTATACTAGTTGTTTTAGACTGTTTTGTGGAAGAAATCACATAGTTGTCATCACTACCATCGGAGTCATTAACAGAATCAAAATTTAAAAAATCTAAAGAAAAACGTGAACCACCATATATTTGAAACTTAGATGATTTTGAGAGTATAGGAAGCTCATACCATCCGCCTAAAAAAATAGAAGTATACCATAAGCGATGTTTAACTATAAGGTTATTATTTAGTTTTTGCCCTTCTAAATTCCAAAACCTAATATTTTGACTAATTCCTAGCTCAGCAGATATCTTGTTTTTAAAATCTACTATTCCAGAAATAGACACTTTTATAGCCATATTATTTCGTTCTGAACTAACTACAGATGGAGTAGAAGTGTTTAACTTGCTAATCGAGTTGTAAGATGTAGAAAGCTGTCCCCCTTCTAACTCTCCCGCAAGATAAAACTTGTTTTGAGCGTTTAGTATAATAGAAACGTGCAATAATATATATAGAATGTATTTTGTTATAGAATTTTTCATAGAGCTATTACCTTTTAAAGTAGAGTTAATTAAAGGTGAATCTTGTAATTGGTGTTAATGTATCTATAGTAGGAGTACTGGCTGGAGTAGATGGTGTTGTGTTATAGGTGGCATGTAACGATCTGTTTTCTCCTAGATAGTCCCAAAGGAAAGCAGGTGTTTCTCCAACACAACTTAAAATACTGCCTACAGTATCTGCGTTGCCATTTTCAAAATATACCATAATGTTTGAACTCCCATCGTAAACAAAAGGAGTGTTTAGCTCTATATCTGTCCAGCTAGAATCTATGGTCGTACCCGCTTTCCATATAATGTTTCCATTATAGACTTCAGTCATACTGTCTATGTTTGGGTAACTTGTAGAGGTAATAGTATCTTCGGTTGTTAGTTTAAAAAAGATACGTTGGTTTGTTACTGGAGAGGCTTCGCAAGCGCCAGATTTACAGTCTATTAGGTAGCTTAAAGATGTTATTGTACCGCTACTATCGTAATCTATATTCTCGGCTCTATAAATAACCACAGACCAGCTGTTTATTCCAAAACCGTTATATCGAGCAGGTACAAATGAAGTTATAGAAGAACCGCATATATAATTTTCTCCAACAATAGTTATAGTTTCATCTTCCTCATCTTCTTCATTCTCCTCCTCCTCCTCATCTTCATTACCTGAACCTAAATTAGGGTTGGTTATTGTTGTATCTCCATTATAAATAACATCTAAATCTCGTTTAGAACAAGAGATAATTAATAAAAAAAAGAATAAAAGGAATACATGTAATTGTCTCATGGTTTTGTGTATAACAATTTTATAGATCTATGTTAAAAAGTAAACTTTGTATTAAGCGTAAATGAATCTGCACTTAAACCAGTTGTTCTTTTATAGTGGCCATATCTAAACTCAAGAAGTTTCATCCTAAATCGATTTGAGCTAGAAGTATTAAAGCTAAAAATGCCTTTTGGAGGGGAAAGCTTTATACCCAATCCAGCTTTAGTGCTTGAAAAAGTAGACAAGTCATAATCAGATGTGTAATAAATAGCATTTAAATCATGTTGCCCGTATGGTTGAAAATAGTCGTTATCATCTTGATAATGGTATCTAAAAAAAGGATAAAATGTTATAGAAGGAGTTAGTTTTAAAGGAACTTCTATATTAAAAGTATGCCCATATAAACCAAAAGTGTCATAATAATATCTATAATATAAGCGTGTAATGACTCTATTGGTTAAAAAATAATTAGCTCTAAAACCTAATGCCATTTTTACACGGCTTCTTGGTAGACTTTCTACTCTTACAATTTTATCTTCTTCATTAGTTATACCATCATTAAAGTATACTCTATGAAAAGGTGTAAATAAAATTCCGTTTTGGTATGTAAGATCTAAAATAGTAGCAAAGTTAAGTCGCTTAGTAATATTGGTTTGAAAATCTATTCCAATATTGTAAGTATATCTCGTGTCTTTTTCAAAATCAACATTGGAAGTGTTGGCGTTACCATACTCATCATCATCGTCATCATCTTTATTAGAATAACTTCTTTTATCATCATCATCGTCGTCATCTTCGTCATCATCATCATCATCATCATCGTCATCATTGTCATCATCGTCATCATTGTCATCGTTATCATCATTATCGTCGTTATCATCGTCATCGTCATCATCCTCATCATCGTCATCATCCTCATCATCGTCATAGCCATTATTAGAGTTAGGATTTCTAATTTCTCCGGGGTAAATTAATAACCAACGATCTATAAACATATTAGCTTTTATAGATAATTTTTGATTATTGTTGTTGAAGCTCTTACTCCAATTAATCCCAAAATTAATTGAGGTAACATCATACTCTTTAGAGTAACCAGCTCCAAACCCTATAGTTGTATTATTTTCTGTATTAAATTCAGAATAATCTAAAGAGATGTGTTTACGAACATCTTTTGCAGAAATTGCAGATTCTGTATTAGAGCTAGCTCCAGTAGAGTATTTATCTATATTGGCACTAGATGCTGAGGTGTAATAATCTATACCAGCAGATACAGATATAGCATTTGTTTCGCTTAAAGGAGCATTAATAATTACAATAGGTGAGGAGTTTTTTAAAGCTTCAGTACCAAGGCCACCTGTTACCGCTCCATTATTACCATCTTGTTCATAATAGTTGTATAGAATACTAACTTCTGTTGGCGGAAGTTGTTTTACTGTTTCTTGAGAGAGACAAACATTATAAAAACCTATAAATAATACCGTAAATAAAATATATTTTAGTTGCATCCGCATCCTCCTCCTGTTTTTCCACCATTAGCACCAGATGCACCTTCGCGGTAATTTTGAAAATTAATTTCGAAACGTTCTATTGCGCTTGACGATAGTTGCATATCCTCGTCATTTAAATGTTGTTTTTGATAAGCCTTTATGGGTTTACACGAGCTAACACACAAAATGGTTAGGCATAGTACAATTAAGTATTTCATTTAATTAAATTTCGTTTTTAAAGATTTTGAGTAATGCATATTATTGTTGTCATCAACAATTAAACACTCTATATTTTTTAATTGGTTTATTAGGTTTAAGCCTTTGTCTTTCCCCATAACAAATACTGTTGTTGATAAGGCATCTGCTAATTCAGCATTCATAGAAAATACAGTAACACTTTTAATGCCTTGACAAGGCCAACCTGTTTTTGGGTTTATAATATGTGAGTAACGTTTATTGTTTATAGTTACGTAATTTTCGTAATTACCAGAAGTAACAACAGATGAGTTATACAAATCAAAAGATGCTAAATCGTTCTTTGTTTTGTCAGGATTAGTAATTGCTACTTTCCATGTTTTTGTTATAGGATGATCTCCCCAACAGCTAATATCTCCTGATGCATTTATAAGACCAGCTGTAACCCCTACACTTTTTAATTTTTCTTTTACTTTCTCTGCAACATAACCTTTACCTATGGCCCCAAAACCAATTTTCATTCCTTCTTTTTTTAAAAAAACAGTTTGAGTCTTATCATCTAAAATGATATTTTTATAATTAATGTATTGTATTGATTTTTTTATAGCTATACTATCTGGAACTGTAACTAAAGGTTTATGGAAATACCATATTTTATCAATAGAAGCAAAAGAAATATCAAAGTGCCCATCTGTTAATTTTGATATATGTTTACTACGTTTTATGAGGTTAAATAATTCTATGTCTACTTTTACAGCTTTTTTACCTCCGTTTTTATTAATTAATGAAGTTTGAGAGTTATCATTCCATGAAGATATAAGTGCTTCAACTCGTTTTACTTCATCTATTGCAACCTGTAAAAAATACTCACCTTCTTTTTTAGAATTTGCCACGACAGCAAATTGAAAATCAACACCCATTAGTTTGGCATTTTTTTTATAGATATCTTGAGCATTAACTATAAGAGAGAACATCATAATTGTTGCAACTATGATGGTTTGTAAATGTTTTAATGCCATTATTTTAAATAAGAATCTATATAATAATTAGAAGTTTCCCCTTTGTATCCTTCTATGGATTTTATAACTTCTCCTTGTTGATTTAAAATTAGAACGTAAGGGAAAAAACCATTTGGATTATATTTTTCAGCAATAGATTCGTTGTATTGTATAATGTCTTTAGATGTGTTTTTCTGATCTCTTTTAAAATCGATATTAACAAGAGCAAATTTTTGGGAAGCTACACTTTTAAAAGCTTCAGATTGAAAAACATTTTCCTTAAGTTGAATACATGGTTTGCACCAATCAGAACCTGAAAAAACTAGAAGAATGTTTTTATCCGTATTTTTTATTTCTTGGATTCCTTCTTCCAGATTTGTGTGCCATTTAGTAGAGAAAAGTAAAGTGAATAGGGATAAAACAATCATGAATTTCATAAGCTATTGATGTTAAGACGTTAATTTTTTTTAATAAAAAAAACATTATTTTTATTTAGTCTAAATAATAATAGTATTTTTGGCAAAAGTAATCTCCAAGACTAAATAGAACAAATTTATTTACATTTTTTTTAAAAAATTGGTTGATTTAACAAAGGTTTAAAAGTTTGTTGATTGATAGTTAGGAGGTTACTTTTTATTATAAAATAAAGTTTAATTATTAAGAATAATATAACTGTGAGAAACAGTTAAAACAAAAGACAATGAAAAAAATTACAACCTTTGCATTTTACTTAATTACAGGAATTATGTTTGCTCAAACTACTACATTTACAATTGGTAATAATCCTTTATGTGGGAGTTCTACATCGAGTTTAGCTCCAGCAAATTATAATGGCTTTTCTGGCCAGAATAGTTGGAGTAGTATAATTTATAAAGCATCAGACATTAATTATACAAATCAAGGTTTAATAACAGCAATTTCTTTTATTGCAGATTGTAGAAGCAGCGCTTGTAGTTTTGATACAGCAACCAATCAAAAAGTTTATATAATGTTAACATCTGCAAATTCATTTACTTCTACAAATAGACCAGATGCTAATACAATGACAAAAGTTTTTGAGGGAGATGTTACTTGGCTTCGTGGTACAGGATCTCCACACGAATGGACAACTATAAATTTAATGACGCCTTTTGTATACGATGGCACATCTAATCTTCTTATTTATTTCGAAAATAATTATGATGATGCATTAGGCGGTTTCTTTGGGTGTGGAGAATCGCCTTCTTTTTTAGTTAATAATTTAGGCGATAATGCCGTAATATATGCTAGAGGGTATACAGGTGCAGCACCAGCAGTAGGAAGTTATAGTAATCAAACACCATTATTACAATTAACAATAGATAGTAGCATATTATCTGTGAGCTCTTATGAGTCAATTAATAGCGGAATCTATTTTTATAATAAAACAAAAGAGCTAAAAATAATAAACATAGAGTATTTAAAATTATCAATATTTACAATAAGTGGTAAACTTGTAAAAACAAAAAATGTTAATGATAAAATGCCTAACCATACTATTAACTTATCTACTTTAAATAAAGGTGTCTATATTGTAAAAGCTAGGTGTAGTAAAGGAGTAATTACAAAGAAAATAGTTATATAAATAAGTATATAATATGTTTTATTAATTAGGCGCTTTAATTCCTAAACCAAAACAACATAGAGTTTACAGAGATGTTTAGTGCCAAATTGAGGAATTTCTACAGTATACCGCTAGCACTAAAAACCTCTTGTGTAATACCTTTTTCTTCATTGTCAAAAACCAATACATAAGTAGTTTCTGGTTATGGAGAGAAGGTATTATGCATAGTGGACTGTTTGGCTTATTCAATGGCACATATTTGTACATTTTTGGTTTGTATTTTTTTAGTTAGTTCTAGGGTGTTTTAACTTGCTTTTAAATAACAGAACCTCTTACACTATATATTAGTAAGACCAAAACCTAATATTTCTACGATATCCTTAAATTTCTCTGCAATTAACTTAATCTTTAAATCATCATCGCGCAACGGGTTTTCGTCCGTTACGTGATGATTAGAATTGTTTACTTTTCTTTTGCAAAGAGTGTGTTTTCTTTAAATTTTGTCATATTAATTCTTGGCTTTATCAAAGGACACTTCTGAGAGTTTAGCTAAAGAAAAAGCAGCAATGGCCATCACTAAATCCCTAACAGCCACATCTACATAAGACCAGCTAAAAATTAAAGTTAGTGCAATTGCTATTAACCAAGCAGAAACGACATAAGCACCAGTTTTTGTTTTGGTTAAAACAAGCACACCTGCTACAATTTCAATAAAGCCAACAATCATCATAAATGTAGATGACTCAAAAGGTAACATTCCTGCAAATCCCTCTGAAAGATATTGAGACCAATCTGTTAAAATGTTGGTAAACTTGTCTAGTCCAGCCACAATAGGGACAAGCACAAAAGTGTATTTTAAAAGAGTTTTTACTAATTGTACATTCGAGTTCATAATCTGAAAATTTTAAGTGTTAAAAAGTTGTTACCTCCTTTTGATGGTATAATCAAAAAAAGGATACAGAATTTTGTATCTTTTTTTTAGTTTCAGCATCTAAAAGGAAAAGCAAACAGGAAATGGAAGCAATAAATATTAATGATTACAACAACCATAAAATAAAAGAAGAGGCCGTAATACAGCGTATTTTAAGTGGTGAGAAGGAACTGTATGAAATCTTGGTAAGGCGTAATAACCAAAAACTGTATCGAATTATTAGAAGTTACCTTAAAGATGAAACCGAGATTGAAGATGTAATGCAGAATAGCTATATAAAAGCATATACCAAATTACACCAGTTTAATTTACAGTCTCAATTTTCAACTTGGTTAATTCGTATTGCTATTAACGAATCGTTAGCAGAATTAAAAAAGAAAGATAAAACACTGCATTTAAATAGTTTCAACCAAAACACCGATGATGATTTTGTTTTAGAACTACTAGACCACAAAGAATTAAACCCGCAAGAAAAAATGGCTCAAAAAGAAGCAAAGCAACTGTTGGAAAATGCTATTGACCAATTGGAATTAAAATATAGAACGGTTTATATAATGAAAGAAGTGGAAGAAATGAGTTTAAAGGAAGTAGCAACAACTTTAAATATTAGTCTTGCCAATGTAAAAATAAGATTACATCGAGCAAAGGATATGCTCAAAGAAATACTTTATAAACTATCGAGCACCAAGGATATTTTTGAATTTGGCTTTAGCCATTGCGACCGAATAACTGAAAATGTAATGAAAAATATATAACGTAAAGGATTAAATAAAAATGCTATTAATTGAAAAAACAAGCCACAAAGTATTGGTCTTAAAAAACGAAAAACCTAAAGGTGTTTTTTGATGCTGCAGAAATTAAAAACGAACCAGCTCTAATTTCATCACCATTCTTCCTGAAGAGTATAAAGAATAAATGGAATATAGGAAAATCATTCAATGACTTATAAACGCATAGATAACCAACGAATATTTGTGCTGTTTTTGTGTATTACCACTAATAATGTAAGTTGTTTTAAAGCATCTTGCTACACTTGGTATTTATATTAAAAAACTAACTTAAGTCGTGTATAATTAGTGACTACTAATGGCTGCGTGTAGAATGTTTTATTACAATTTATTATATTGTATTACAAAAAACTAATTTTGTACTCGTAAATAGCTAGACATGCACAGTATTGTTAGTTGAATCAGTTAAAAAAATCAATAAAAAATGAAAGTTACAGCCGAAAAGAATGAAAAGGTTGCCAGTATGATATTTGCATCCATTTATCCACTTTACCTTAATAGATTGGAGAAAAATGGTAGAACAAAAGAAGAGCTTAACCAAGTAATTGAATGGTTTACAGGTTATAATCAAGATGATTTACAAGTACTTATAGATGAAAAAGTAACCTTTAAGACATTTTTTCAAAAAGCTAAAATAAATCCAAACGCGCATTTAATTAAAGGAGTCGTTTGTGGTTATCGAATTGAAGAAATAGAGGATGAATTTGAATTGTATAAACAATGTAGACGTATGGAAAAGCTTATTGATGAATTGGCAAGAGGCCGTAAAATGGAAAAAATTTTACGTAAAGAAAAATAAAACCTACACTGCATTAAAACTCGTTTGCCCACCACGCTATACAATATTAGCCTAAAAAATAAAATAGAGTTTGGGTTTGACAAATACCCTGAAGAATATAATTACATAGTAACTTTTAATGAGGCTAACGGCTTAAGAGAGATTTGTTATTCAAAAAACAATTAGAAGATAAAAACTCTTTTAATTATTTTAAGCTAGCTCCTTTTTTTGAGTTTAGTATTAGTAAGAAAGAATCTTTAAATAAATAGAGAAGTAAACTTTATCATACTTCTGCTTATATTTCATCATCAAGTGGCGAAATTTTTATCTCCAATTTTATCTCCAATGTAGAGTTCTCAAAAAACCTTTAAGATTTTCTATTCTATCCGTATTAGCTAAATTAGTTGCAGAAATATACAATGAGATTTTATCACAAACAATTTAAATGTGATACAAAAAAACAACCTTAAATTGAACGAAAAACCAACTAAAGCAAAAAAAAGAATTGATTTATTAGATCTATATCGAGGATTTGCAATTCTCGGAATTTTTGTAGTCAATATTGTAATAATGAATTCTACCTTTCTTAACCAAGATGAATTTGCAAAACAATGGACATCAAATATAGATCTAATTTCAGAGAAAATTCTCCAGTTATTTTTTTATACTAAATTCTTTCCTATCTTCTCTTTACTTTTCGGATTAGGAATTTCAATGCAAGCTTTAAAAATGTTAGATGACAATACACTGTCATTTTCC